>CAINDV010000591.1 GCA_903847485.1 uncultured Verrucomicrobiota bacterium | reverse complement strand
TAGAGGTCGCGCTTTTCGAGGCGATCCCGATGCCGGCTGCCGAGGGAGACGACCTCGGCCACCAGATCCGCCGGCCCCATGATGGCGCGCTGGATGATGGTCAGCCGGGCCTGGGAGATATAGGCGACATCGGGTTGGGTAACGCGGTGTTCGGAGAGGACCATGTCAATGGGGGCGGCAATGACTTTCCCTAAATGCAAGTGGACGACCCAGTCATGAAGCTGCCGGTAGAAACGGAGGGCGACTTCTTGATGAAAGAATGAGGGCGCAGGTGACATGAGAAGCTCTCCATCCCAAAGCTCGCAGGGCTGGTTGGTTTCAGGCAACTCCTCACAGAGTTGCGTATAAGTGTGGCGCGGGGAGTCGCCCCGAGATTCGGCGCGCGCAGGTTGCTCTAGGGTTGCAGGCATGGCGATAGGTTAGCCCAACGCGTAGGCTAGGGCAAATGGCGTGCGGAGGATGGCGATAAACCGAACTCGCCGGCAGGCAGGAGCGCGCCGACGTAAACTGCGCCGAAGGCGTGGCCGACAGCGGAGGACAGGCGTCGCGCCTGTCTCCATCTTTGTCCCATTGCCTCACTAAATGGTGACTCTTATCGGCCATCATAACCCGTCCGGGAAAGCCGTCCCAAACGATGTCAGAGACAGGCGCGACGCCTGCCCTACGGCTCAGCCCTTCGGCTGGGTTTTGGTCGTCTTGTGGCCGGGACGATCCTTGGCTGTTTTCAGTTCTTCCTTCGTATCAAGATCGTATTAGTTGCGGCAGCGGATTCTCTGCCACTCCGGCGGCCCACGGTTGCGCAAGCATTGACCCATCCAACGTGGCCAGCTTCAACCCGTGCCGCTTGGCCAGGGTCACGAGGTGCGCATCGGTTGTGTCCTTGTAGCTCGCCAGAACCGGCAGCAGAGCCGCATCCACGTCATCGGTCAGAAACTGGTGACCACGGAGAGCGCGCAGCATCGCAAGCGATTTTCGGGCATCGCCAAAGGTTGCCTGGTAGGCGGTCGTCATACTGATCCGCATAAAGCCGGATTCCGTGAGAGGACAGGTTGCCCAGTCGTTGACCTGCAACAGCCAGCCGAGCAAGGCAGGGTGGTCGAGGTGGCTTTTCCAGCCGCAACCGGGCAGCACATTCACGTCGAGCAACCAGCCGCTCACGGAAAATCCTCTTCAGCCCGTGAAATAGTTCCTACATCGGACCTTGAGGTAACGCTTCCCGTACGTTGTTTTCAAACACTTCTCCCGCCGGAAGGCATCTTGCTCATTGAGGCACGCTTCGTAGTAGATCAAATCCAGCGGACGTCTCTCTTTCGTGGACGGAACTTTGCCCGCTTTGTGGAGCGCGAACCTGTTCCGCAAATCTCTTGTGCAGCCAGTGTAGAGATTGCCATCACTCGCAGAGCGGAGCACGTAAACGTAGAACATCCTTGTATTTCACGGGCCAAGCATCCGCTTGACGCTTTCCGTGGTCATGGGCGGCGTGCCGGGCGGCGCTTCCAACAATATGTCATCGCCCTCCCGTACGAGGCGGGCTTTTCGGGGTTGCGGATCCGGCGGACGGAGCCGCGCGGCGAGAAACCGGAATAGTTCCTCTTTTTGCTCCGGCGGCAGCGCCTCCGAGGCGGCTTCAATCTCGAGCAGTGTGCTCATACGCAAGCTTTAACACTGGGAGGCTCTTTCAAAACCCTGTAGGAGCCGACGTAAGGAGGCTTATTTTCGGGGGATTTCCAAGCCTCCTCACGTCGGCTCCTACAGTTTTGAAAGAGTCTCCTGGGAACGTACATTTCTGCGGAGTCGCGGTCAGGAAGGGGCGGGAAGGCGCCGTCGCGTCGATCCCGCCCTTGAATGTGAACCGAGCAAGCTGAGACCTGGAAAGCTGAAAGTAGAAACTCATGTCTGCTTTCCGCATTTCTGCTTTCTGCTTTGCTCGTCAGCCCTTCGGCTGCTTTTTGGTCGTCTTGTGGCCGGGACGATCCGTGGCGGTGACTTCGATGACCACCTGCTGGCCGGTTGCCAGTGTCTTTTGGGCGGTGTAAAGGAAGGCACCGTCGGTGCCGATGGCGGCTGCGCCCTCTTCCACCACGTTGCCATCGGCGTCCCGGATCGCCACTGCGACACCAGTCAGCTCAAAGTCGTCGTGGGCGCGCACTTTGATGGGGTCGCCAGCCTTGCCGGTGTAAGCCGCCAAGTCAATCTCGTCCACCATCGGTTCGTTGAAGAAGTCCGCCAGTGCCAGGGCAAACGCCGGCTTGCCTTTGGCTTTGGCGGTGGTGGTGTAGAGTTCCTTGGTGGCGGGATCGGCCATCACCGTTTTGCCGTAGAGCGCGGCGAGTTTGAATTTGTCGCGCACGGCCTTTTGCCCCTCGGTCGGCGGGGTGCTGGAGGGGTCGCCTTTGCGGCTGACAATGGTTCCTCCGCCGTAGCGCTTGAACACCAAGTTTCCGACCGCGCCGCGGAAGCCCTCGATAATGGGGTTGGTAGTTACTTTAGCCATACTCGTCTTTCTCTTTAGCTCCCCGCCCCGTGTCAGCCCCGGGTGCTGCGGTCATCCATGCTGGATCTATGCTGAATCCAAGCTGCATCTATGCTGGACCGGAGATCGGTCTATATGCCCGCCGCACAAGCACCAAGCTGGTTCGCTGGCCGTTTCCCCCAAGGGGTGGCCACCAGCCGGCAGCCCGGAGTGGTATGGTAGCGGTAAAGCTCATTGAGACGCGCTATTTCTATCAGCACCGGTTTGGGTGTCAATCTAAATTCGGAGGGGAAAAAGAGGAGCTGAAACTCAGAAGCCGAATTAAGAAATCAGGAAATCGGGAAGGGCGATGGGAAGCGGTGGAGGCCAACCGCCCTGAACCAGCCAAGCAGCGGAGCGCCGGCTTCCGGCCCGGCGGGTTGGAACTGGCGGTCGGGTTCGCGCCAGGCCGAAAAAGGGGTCAGTCCTCACTTTTGACACTGGCCGGGGCAGGGGGAGGGGCTTCGGAATTCCGATTGCCGATTGCCGGTTGCCAATTGAGCGAAAGCAGAGGCGGAGGGCGGAGGTCAGGAGTTCACCGGACGTGAACACGGGCCTGAAACACCTCGAGGCTGGGCACTTGAATAGCTAAACGGTGCCATTGCTTGAGCCGGGCCAGGTCATCCAAGGCGGTGACGGTTTCCCGGAGCGCGTAGGGCACTTCGCCAAAGCGGGTCTCCAGCACCGCCATTACGGCTTCCTGCTGATTGCGAAGCTGGCCCTCCTGGCGGCCCTCTTGGCGGCCTGCCTGGCGGCCTTTCCGGAGGCCAGCGCGTTCACCTGGTAACAGCATTTTCATGATTTTATCCTGTTCGTTTTCCGATAGCGTATCAATCTCGCGTCGTAATTTCAATTCTTCCTTGGCCGTAAGTTCCAGGTAGGTTTCCACAAACCCCAGGATCAATTGCGCCTTTTCGGGCCGGAGCCGTAGCGTCAGCAGCAGGCGCAGAATCTCCGCCTTCACCCGCACCCGGTCGGCGGGGGCAAGGTTCATGCGGACCATCAGCGCCGCCGTCACGGGATTGGGTTGTGCGAGAAAATCGCGCCAATCCAAGCGGTTCAATTGCACCACGGTGTAGTGGAAGGTGATGATCGGTTTGCCCCGGACGGCCATCTCGTAGCGGTTGGGCTCGGCCCGACGCGGTTGGGCATACGAGGTCAGCAGCACGGGCCAGACGGGCAACCCGTAGCGTTCCAAGAGCCAAGCCGCGTAGAGGAACATCCGCCGGGCCATGGCGGGGTCGCGCCGGGCTTGGTGTTCGATGTGGATGAGGATGAAACCGGGCGTTCCCTTCAATTTCACTTTGGCCACCAAGTCCACGAATTTGGC
>CAINDV010000590.1 GCA_903847485.1 uncultured Verrucomicrobiota bacterium | reverse complement strand
GTTCCTAAGTGCCTTTCCGCGCCATACCCGTCACGGTTAGGCAGCGCCTTGGAGTCGGCAATCCCGAAGGGATTGAAGGTGAATAGCCCCCGGTGCAACCGGGGGTAGCGTCGGGCGCGACGGACCAACCCCGGAGGGGTTGAATGGGGCTGTTCGACCCCTTCGGGGTCGGCGCTGCCTTGCACCGCTACCCCCGGTTGCACCGGGGGCTATTCACCTTCAATCCCTTCGGGATTGCCGACTCCAAGGCGCTGCCTAACCGTGACGGGTATGGCGCGGAAAGGCACTTAGGAACCAACTTCTCGGATGAACCCAAAAATGTTCGCGCTCCCATTCCGGGGCGGCAGGAAATGGCCGGCGATTATACCGGTGGTTCAGTTTTTGGACACGACGGCCGGCGGCGCGGCCGGCGGCGGGCGGCGGGGTGGACGGCGCGGGACGGCCGGCGGCGGCGCGGGCGGAAACCGCGTAAAACCCTTGGGAGACAAGGGAATGACGACGACGACGCCCGGCGGGACGGCCCGCGGCGCAGGGCCGCCAACCGGGCGGGGCCGGGGTGCGAGGACCGGGAGAAACGGGGGGAAAACAGCGTGGCACCGCCCTTGCGGAGTGTGGCCTCGGTTCGGCTTGCGGCGTCCCCTGAGATCGGACGATTTCAGGGAAAATCCCGCCGCACGATTTCCGGGCCAGCTAACATACGGATAAAACGAAAGTATAAGTCATGAAAACAAATAAACTAAACAGTACGCACGGGTTCACCTTGATCGAAATGGTCGGTGTGCTCGCGGTCATCGCGATTTTGGCGGCCCTCTTGGTCCCCAAGATTTTCGCGGCTATCAACGAATCTCGCTACAACACCTGTGTCGCTGGGGTCAACAGCTCCAAAACAGCCGCCATGGGTTACTTCGGCAAACACCAGGTCTTCCCGGCAGCATCGGCCACTTTCGCGGCAACTCTGCTGGACGAGGGCTACCTAGAGCGCCCATTGACTACCAAGATCGGTACGGCCATGACCGTGGAGACAACGACCATAGCTCTTTGCGGTGGCGGCGGTGCGACTGCCCCTTATAAATTGAACGGGACGGTCGATATCGCGGGGAGCGAGGTCGTCGAAGTCAAAATCGCGGGGGTGAACGGGGTGGACGCGCAAGAGCTAAGCCGACGCATCGACGGCGAGACCGATGCAGCGGGTACTCCGCTGACGGTGGCTGTTGGCACCGCCGACACCGTGGGACGCGTGGTCTTCGCCGCGCCAGACGCAACCACCGGTTTAACCGACGTTTACGTCTATCTCGCCCACAAGTAACGCTCGCGGACTAACCTTCTGGCCGGCCTCGCTCGACGGGGCCGGCCAGGAGGCAGTTTAACCCTCAACCCAGAAAGACCAAGCGTATGCTCCTTAACTCTAAGAGTTTGTTGGAAAACGCCGGTCGTGGTAGGGCGAGGCTCCTGCCGAGCCTTGCGGAATCAGCGTGCGGGAGCGGCTTGGCAGGAGCCTCGCCCTACCGCGCTGAAATCCGTCCGAGCGCGGCGTTCACGATGGTGGAGATGGTGGGGGTGCTGGCGGTGATCGCCATCTTAGCCTCGCTGCTGACACCGAAGATATTCTCGTCCATCAATGAGGCGCGTTTGAACGCGGCGGTGGGCAGCTTGGATGCGCTTAAGGCGGCGACGGTGAGTTACTACAGCAAGAACGGCTCCCTCCCGCTCACTCCCTCCGCGCCCTTCTTCGACAAAAAGCTGGTCACAGCGGAGTTTCTGGAACGGCCCTTCGAATGCAAGATCGGTACCAACAGCTTGGTTCAGGGCGTCAGCGGTGCCACCGCCGGGCCGAACGCTGCCGGCACGACCTACTACAAGCTGGATGGGGACACGGTGTTCACCGCCACTTCTGATACGGTGATCCAGTGTGTCCTGTCCGGCGTCCCCATCGCGGATGCGCTGGAACTTAGCAAACAAATAGACGGCACTTTGCTGTCGGTAACAACGGACGCCGGCAAGAAAGATGGAATAGGCCGGGTGGTGTACGACTACGTCACGGAGGCTTCCATTGGCAAGGTTTACATCTATATCGGTCATAGGTGATAGTGGTTGGCATTCGTGACGGTTCGCGCGAGCGGATGCCTGGAGTATCCGCTCGCGTTGCATTTCAGACTAAGATCAAGCCCATGAAACCCCAAACCCAACCGGTAGGAACGGACTTTGTAGGAGCCGACGTAAGGAGGCTCGGGCGGCCAGTGCGCGGAGACGGAAGCCTCCTCACGTCGGCTCCTACAAGTTACGGCGTGGGGCGTCCACCGGTAGGGCGAGGCTCCCGCCGAGCCGTTCGGCAGGGGCGCAGGGGCC
>CAINDV010000589.1 GCA_903847485.1 uncultured Verrucomicrobiota bacterium | reverse complement strand
CGGTCGGCGACGGGGGTAGCGCCGCGGAGGGCCGGTGCGCAGCGCACCCACGTTGGCGGCCCGGAGCGTGCGCCTGGGTCCCCGTCGCTGGGCGCGCCGTGGCACCTACACCGCTTGGGACCAAGTTGCCCTGCACGTTGGACTATACAGTGTTGCGAAAGGAATGACCCATCGCGCTTCCGGCCACTGTCACAGGAGTGTTGTCAGTAGTGGGGTCCGGCGGGCGCGTCCGGTCGCGACCGACAATGGAAGAGGAAACAGTCCAGACGCGGTAACTCATCGGTAAGATGGCGCACGCGACTGCGCAGCTTGTAGTTGGTTTCCTGGTGTTCGCTGTGGAGCCGACTGGGGCGCGCGATCTCGGCGTCAATGCGGGCCTTTTCAATGACCATCGGGTTGCCCGACGCGATGGCTTTCACCTCGGCATAATGCGGTTGGGGCTGTTTGGAACAAACTTTGGTCTTGCCAGTCCGCAAAGCCCGTGTCATTTTCCCGCGACATGACAATTATCAACTCCGTCCGCTCCTCTCGTGGTTTGGCTTCCCGGCCAGCCCCGGCCGCCATCCTTACCCAGCTCCTGGCCTGGGGCTGCGCTGGCTGGCTGCTTGCGTTTCCAAGCACTGCGGCGGCTCTGGAGCCGGCTCCGGGGACCTACAGTTGTGTCATAAATGGTACTCAGATAATCATCGAGGTAAATGCAGGGGGATACGTGCAGCAGGTATCTGTTTTGAGCACTGACACCGGCGGTGGTTGGACGCTCGGCCAGAGCGGCATTACCCAGGAGGCGACGGCGAAAGATCATTTTAGCGGCAGCGCACATCATTCACTCGGTGGTGTGGTTTATTCAGTGAGAGGGATCATCGCCCAATTTGTCGATCTCCGCACTGTCAGTGGCGTTTTCTACACTTGGGATGAGTATTATCCGGCGAGCCAGAATCGTGCGTATTTCATCGCCACGCGCCCTGTGCCGAAAATCGCCTACGCTCCATACGTGCTCACTTTCAGCGTGGTGAAATTGGGAACCACCGTCACCAACTGGTTGCGTATTGAGAATCAGGGCACGACCAACCTCACTTACTCCCTCAGCCCGCCTGCCGTAGTCTCCAACGCTTTTGCCATCAGCGTGCCGTCGTCCAGCGCCACCCTGGCCCCTGGCCAAGTCCAGACCAACCAAATCACCATCACAGCCACCAATCTTCAGGCCGTGCCGTTCGACTCCTTGGCGGTGACGATCACGGCCACCGATCCTTGGATTGCACCCATTCGTGTCCCTCTGGCCGGACGCACCGGCATGCTCCTGGACGTGACCCCCACGACGCCCACGAACTGGAGCGGCCCCATCGTGATCGCTTCCACCACGATCGCCACCACCACTTCCGAGCGGCTCTTTGTTACGGACGACCTCTTCGCCAATTTCGCCTGCTGGAATGCGGGCGATCCCGATGCCGGGCCTTTCAGCTACGCCTTGTTTGTGGATGGGGTGCTCCGCCAGACCGTCCCGCTGGCCTCGTTGCGCGGGCTGGCCACGGCCATCACCACCAATGTCAGCCTCGGGAAACTCTCCGCCGGACTGCATGAGTTCAAGCTGGTGTGTGATGTCAACAACCAGCTTTCCACAGAGGTCAACAAGAACAACAACACCAACGTGCTCTCCTGCCTGGTCAGTTCCAATGGCTTTGGCTGGGCCAGCCTCACTAACTTCACTTTCGAGACCAATGGCGCCGCCTTCCTCACGCTGCAACGCTTCGGCCTCACCTCCACCGTGGCCAGCGTGGAATTCTCCACCAGCAACCTCACCGCCCAGGCGGGCATTGATTTCATCGCCACCAACGGCGTGGTGGTCTTCGCCCCCGGCGAAATGAGCCAGACGGTCCGGGTTGCCGTGCTGGATGATGCGTTGGTGAAAGGGACGCGGAGCCTCACGGTGGGACTGCGCAATCCGTCGCTGGGCAGTGTGTTGGTGCCGAGCCGGGCGCAAACCACCCTGTTCATTGGGGACGACGAAGACGTGGATAACGATGGCCTGAGAGATTCCTGGGAAATCCAATACTTCGGCAGTATCACCGTCTACAACGGCACCGGCGATCCCGACCAGGACGGCGTCAACAACCTGATGGAGCAGGCCGATGGCACCCGCCCCAACGATCTGACATCGGCCAAGTACGGGTTGAATGTGACCATCACTGGCCTCGGCCAGGTGCGGAGGACTCCCGACCTGCCCAAGTACGATCGCGGCCAGAACATCCTGTTGGAGGCCACGGACCAGCCCAATTATGAGTTCCTGATGTGGAATGGCCTGGCGCCCAGCCAGGGCCGGACCGTGACGATCTCCATCACCACCAACCTGAACCTTGAAGCGGTCTTCCGTCGCTTGACCTACACCGCCACCAGCGCGGCCGATTCCGGGCCTGGTTCACTGCGGGCGGTGCTGGCGCAGGCGAACGCCGATCCTGGCGCGCACACGGTTCTTTTTGCCCAGGACGGCACCTTCAACAGCCCCATCGTTCTGACCTCGCCGCTCCCAAAGATAGCCAACGGCATTTCCATCGTGGCCACGCCGGGCAATCCAGTCACCCTCACTGGCTACGGCCTGTTCTATTATCCCGGCACGAGCGCCCTCCTGCGGAACGTGCGTTTTGTGGACATCACCAACGAATACGCGCTCCTGAACCAAGGAGCGCTCTCGTTGAGCAACGTAACCTTCCTGCGCTGCGGCAGCGGCCGTTTCTGTGGGATCAGGAACCAAGGCGGCATGGACATCACCCAGGCGGTTTTCCAGAACAACACTTCCACCAACGCCGGCGGAGCAATCAACAACTCCGGGGTTTTGCGGATCACCAACGCTACGTTCACGGCGAACACTGCCTACTCCGGCCAGGGCGGAGCGGTTTTCAACGACGGGTTTGTGGGCCTCCAATCGGTGCAATTGCTCAACAACCTGGCGACCAACCAAGCCGGCGGTTCGTTTGGCGGGGCGATCTTTAACGCCGGTGATTTGGTGGTTCTCAGTTCCTGCCTGGCCAGCAATCGGGCCACTTCCGTCTGCCTCGTGACCAATGGCGGTGGGAACGCCGGCTTGGGCGGGGCCATTTTCACTACCAACGGCACCGTTTCGCTGACCAACGTCACCGTCTCGGGAAACCTCACGGAAGGAAGCGATGGGGGGCAGACATCGTCGCAGCCGGTTTATCGCGGAGGCAGTGGCGGTGGATTCGATAGTGGCCAAGGTGGCGTTGGAGACCCTGGTGTCTATGGAGGAGGCGGAAATCCAGGAATGTGTTGTGGGCAAAACGGTGGTGGAGCTGCCGCTGGCGTTTCCGACAACAGGCCGGCAGCTTACGGTCGAGGAGGAATGGCCGGTACTCCGGGCTGCGGCGGTGGCGGCGGCGCCGGTGGCTTTGACGAAACGTATGGCTACGCGAATGGTGGCAACGGTGGGAATGGCGGCAACGGTGGCCGAGGTGGTGATGCAGGTTTCGGGGCGGGCGGCGGCGGCGGCG
Organism: uncultured Verrucomicrobiota bacterium; assembly: GCA_903847485.1. Lineage (GTDB taxonomy): Bacteria > Verrucomicrobiota > Verrucomicrobiia > Limisphaerales > JAJXZI01 > CAINDV01. The sequence continues at coordinate 4,092 of CAINDV010000589.1, read as the reverse complement.
GCGGCGGCGGCGGGAGTGGCGGGGTCGGAAGTGGCGGGGGCAGGGCAAGTTCTGGGAGTGGTGGGATCTCTGGGACAGGCGGGCGCGGCGGCAACTCACTTGGCTTCGGTGGCGCTGGTTTGGATGGCCGCGGATGGGCTACTCCGCAATACGGGATGAGCGGTGCCAGCGGCGGCGGCGCGGGCTTGGGCGGCGGAATCTTCGTCGAAAGCGGCCAAGTGACACTGGAGTTTTGCACAATTGCGGACAATGTGGCCAATGGCGGGACGGCGGGCGGCCCTGGTGCCGGAGCCGGCCAAGGTGCTGGCGGCGGCGTCTTCAATCATTTGGGCCAAGTGACTCTGCACAACACCATCGCCGCTAACAACCGCACAACCGATACCGCGCCCAACGTGTACGGGCAGGTGACCAATTCCACGTTCAACATCGTGGGACCCAATCCCGGCGGGCCAGCTTTTAGCTTTGTCAACTTTTTGAACACTGATCCGCGTTTGTCGCCGTTGCAGGACAACGGCGGAGCCACCCTCACCTGCGCGCTGCTCTCCAACAGTCCGGCCATTGATAACGCCGGCTGGCTGCCGGTCGTCAACGCCGACCAACGCGGCGTGGCGCGGCCCCAAGGCCAGGCGGCGGACATCGGAGCGTTTGAGTGGGCCGGTGCAGCCGCCGTGGACGCGAACCACAACGGCATCCCCGATTCATGGGAACTCCAGTACTTCGGTTCTAATTACATTGTTACCGCCAGCTCCGACTGGGACCGGGACGGTTCTCCCGATGTCCGGGAATACCTCGCGGGCACTAATCCCACCAATGCCGCCTCGGTGCTGGCCATCGTGGGAGCCGCGCGCAACGCCTTGAATCAAGCCGTGCTGTCGTGGAACAGCGTGCCCAGCCGGGCCTACAACGTCTGGCGCTCGCTGGACACCTTGACAAACTTCGCGACTGCAGCCACCAATCTGCCCGCCACGCCACCGGTGAACGTATGGACCGACAGCCTTCTCCTCCAGGAGCAACCGGTATTCTACCAGGTCCAGGTTCTGCCCGCTGGTAATGGCGTGAATCCTCCGGTAACCAACGGAGTGGGCCCGGCCATCACGCAACAGCCCCAGAGCCAGACCGTGTGGGCGGGAACCAATGTGACCTTCACCGTGGCGGCCACAGGCAGCTCGCCCCTGTTCTACACTTGGCAGAAAATCGGAGGAAACCTGGCCAGTGGGGGCAATGGCCCTACGCTTGCGCTGGCCAGCGTGCAGTCTGCTGACACGGGCAGTTATCAAGTTGTGGCGGCGAACATATTCGGCAGCGTGACCAGCCAGGTGGCGTCCCTGACCGTGCAAACGCCGCCCAGCATCACCCAACAACCCCAGAGTCAAACTGTGTTGGCTGGGATGAACTTCACCCTGAGTGTGGTCGCAGGCGGCGATATGCCTTTGCTCTACCAGTGGCGATTCAACGGTGGGTTGCTGGCCGGAGCCACCAACACGATGCTGGTGTTGACAAATGTGAACGCCAATCATGCTGGGGTGTACTCGGTGGAGGTGACTAACGCCTATGGCAGCGCCACCAGCTCTGATGCGGTTGTGGCCGTGAGTGAGCTGTCTTTGGCCTACGCAGTCAATGCTCTTCAACTTTCTTGGATCACTTGGAGCGAACATGGTAGCGGAAGCAGTTGGTTGTGGTATCCCCAAACTGGCTATTCACATGACGGAATAGCTGCCGCGCGCAGCGGGCTTGCCGGGTACGATAACCCTTCTGTTTTGAGAACGAGCGTCCTTGGTCCAGGCACACTGACCTATTGGTGGAAAGTATCGTCAGGCTACTTGTGCTCCTTAATGTTTTGGTGTAATGACGCGGCGAATGCGTCGATTACAGGTGAGGTGGGCTGGGAGAAGCGAACCTTTGCCATACCAGCAGGGATGCAGACTTTGTCATGGTACTATGGCAAAGGCCCTGGTTACATCAATAATGGAGCCGATGCTGGGTGGTTGGACGAGGTTACCTACACTCCTGATGCACCAACGCCGCCGTTGATCACGCAACAACCGACTAATCAAGTGGTGGTGTCCGGGCAGACGGCGACGTTCACGGTGGCAGCGTCCGGCAGCATGCCTTTGTTCTACCAGTGGCGCAAGAACGGCGTTGCTTTGCCTAGCGGATGCCGCATCAGCGGCGTCACCTCAAACGTGCTGGCGGTTGCTGGCGTTGTGGCGAGCGATGCTGACAACTACACGGTGGTAGTCAGTAACTCGCTGGGCAGTGTTACCAGCAGCCCGCCAGCGGTCCTGTCGTGGCTTCCTTTCCCCACCCCGGTCGCGCCGCCAACCGTTTACGAAAACACCAACGATTTGAACCGCAACGGAGTGGACACCATAGAATACGGTGATCAGATTACTTTGGCTGCCGACAGGACCGAGCGTTATCTGACGCAGTTCGAGTTCACATACTATGCGCACTACCCGAACAACGGGAATGAGACAGCAATCTTACGTCTGTATCGGAACGATGGTTCCTCGGGTGCTCCCGGGACATTGCTTTTCACCAGCGCCCCGATTCCCTTGGCGCGCGGCGTCAACAATGCTCTCGTGCCTTTGGATTCATTGCTGGTGCCAAACACCTTCACTTGGACCTTCCGGGTCAGTGGCTTGACCGGATCAGAGTCTGCGGGGCTGGAAATTGGCAATCCGCCCACCATTGGCCTGAGTGACTCCAACGCATTCTGGTATTATAGCGGTGGTTGGGCCACATGGTCCTGGCCCTCTGTTCCAGCCAACTTCCTCGCTCGCGTGTCGGCCGCCTCCCAGCCCGGCACACCGTTCCTGCTTTCCCAGCCAACCAATCTTACGGTGCGCCCAGGGACCAATGCCCTGTTGACCACTGCCTTCAAGGGCACGCTCCCGGTCTCCATGCAGTGGCAGCATGAAGGCACCAATCTGGTGCCGGACTGCCGTGTGGCTGGGGTGGCGGGAACCAATTTGAGTTTGCTCGCCGTGACCCCGGCAGACGCCGGCATCTACAGCTTGACGGCAGCCAATAGCATCGGCAGACGGGTCAGCAGCGAAGCCGGTCTATCGGTCCTTTCGGCCCCCTGGCAGGATCGAGATATCGGGCCGGTGGGACGGGCGGGATTCTCCAGCCTCAACGCCGGCACTTTCACCCTGCGGGGCAACGGCGTGAACATCTCAGACGCCCATGACTCCTTCCATTTCACCTACCTGGCGCTGGTCGGCGACGGCCAGATTGTCGCCCGTGTGGCCAGTTTCGACAGCAGCCTCGCTCATCCCTTGGCGGCCAAAGTTGGTGTGATGATTCGCGAGACACTCAATGCTGATTCCAGACATGCGCTGATGGCGGTGTCATCCGGCAGCGGCACAGTCTTCCGGCGCCGCGTGACCACCAGCGACTTGACTAGTGTAACTGTTCTTGGAGATGGAGTGACCGCGCCTTACTGGGTGAAACTCGTGCGCAGTGGCAGCACGTTCTCCGGATACAAGTCTGTTAATGGCGCCGCTTGGGAACTCGTCGGCACCGACACCATTGCGATGGGAAGCACAGCTTACATCGGTTTGGCCGCCAGTTCGGTTCGGAACGCGGGAACCTGCACAGTCACTTTCGACAATGTGCAGGTGAGCGGATCAACGCCGTGGCCGTAACGAGCCAGCGTCGCAGTCAAATCATCCCTGTCGCTACTCGGCAGCAACGGACGGTTCATATTTGAATACACCGGACCAGCCGGCCGGCAACTCGATTTCGAGACCTCAACCAACTTCATCCAATGGGATTGGCTCGAGACGGTCAGCGGCAACGGCGCGTCCCGGTGGTTTACGAACGGTCCCTCCCTGGCCCCCTACCGCTTCTATCGCATCCGGCTCAAGAATTGAGGATGGGTGCCTTGGCTTAAGTGGGGGCACGCCTTATCTCCCGCGTCGTGTAGTGGACCTCGCCGCGGTATTCGCCGAGCCGGACAAGTTCGGGTGACTGTAACAACTCCTGGCTCAAGCGCAGCACAACCTCCGCGCCCAGCCCGCGTCCCTGAGCACATTCGGCGACAGCCTGCACGATCTGCCGGCGACAGAAGTGACTCTGACTGGCGGT
>CAINDV010000588.1 GCA_903847485.1 uncultured Verrucomicrobiota bacterium | reverse complement strand
GCGAACTGCGGGACCGCTGGCGTGCTTACGTGCGCGGCTGGTGGGCCTACTATGGCCTGGCCGAGCGCCGCCGGAACGTCTTTGGACTGGAAGGCTGGATACGCCGCCACATTCGGAAATGCTTTTGGGAACGGTGGCACGACTGGCGAGGCCGGCTGCGGAAGCTGCGTCAACTGGGACTGAGCGAACGCCTGGCGAAGGTGGCGCACAGTGGCCGGGGCGCGTGGCGGATCGCGGCCAGTCCGAGCTTGCAGACGGCGCTGAGCAACGCGGTGTTGCGGCGCTGGGGGTTTGTCATGCCGTCAGACCTTGCGGCCCCCGTGTAAGCAGGCCGCTGCGTTCAACCGCCGGATGCGGAAAACCGCACGTCCGGTGGTGTGGGAGAGTGCCGGGGCGCAATCCCCGGCACCCGACCCGATCAAGCGGGCGGTTTTGTTGGGGTGTAGACCGGGTGCCCTCACCCGGCGGAGGGAGTCCTTCGCGTCTTTCGCGCGACCCTCCCGTCTGCTGCCACGGCCGTCCGGGGCGCGGCTCACCCCGCCAGGTGGCACGCCGTCCAATGGCCCGGGGCCAGTTCGCGCAGCGCCGGCACCTCGTTCCGGCACCGCCTAGCGTCCGCCACCGGACAGCGCGGATGAAACGGGCAGCCCAGCGGTGGCTGGATCGGCGACGGTACATCGCCCGGCAGCACGATCCGTTGCCGCTTCGTCTGGGAATCCACCGTCGGCACGGCTGAGATCAGCGCCTGCGTGTAGGGATGTTTTGGCGTGCGGATCAGCCCCGGCGCGTCCGCCAGTTCCACCACCCGGCCCAGATACATCACCATCACCCGCCGGCTGATGTGCTCCACCACCGCCAGATCATGCGCGATGAACAGGTAGGCGAGGCCGTGCTGCTGCTGCAAATCCTGGAGCAGGTTGATGATTTGCGCCTGCACCGACACGTCCAGCGCGCTCACCGGTTCGTCGCACACGATAAGCTCCGGCTCGACGGCCAGTGCGCGGGCGATGCCAATGCGCTGCCGCTGCCCGCCGCTGAACTCGTGCGGATACCGCTGCGCGTAGGCCGGGTCCAGCCCCACCGATTTGAGCAACTCCGCCACCCGCGCCCGCCGCGCTGCTCGATCCGCCGCCAGGCGGTGAATATCCAGCGCCTCGCCGATGGCTTCCTCAATGGTCGTACGCGGATTGAGCGAGCCGTAGGGATCCTGAAAAATCATCTGCACCTTTCGCCGCCGCGCCCGCCACGCCGCCCCGCTTAGCTTCGCGATGTCCTCGCCATCGAACAGAACGCTGCCCGACGTCGGCGCTGTGAGCCGCACGATCGCGCGCCCCAGCGTGGTCTTGCCGCAGCCGCTTTCGCCCACTAACCCGAGCGTTTCCCCCGGCGCGATGCTGAAGCTCACGCCGTCCACGGCCTTGACCCACGCCTGGGCGGGGCGGAAGACGCCGGGTTGCACCGGGAAATGAACTTTGAGATCAAGGACTTCGAGGAGCGGCACAAAACAGTCGCGTCAAAGTTTGTTGTATTCCTCGTGTGTGCCAATCCAAGCCCAAACAAAAATGTCCGGCGTAAGAAAATGACCTGTGGCGCGGTAGTGCAGGCCAACGCGAGCCGACCATTGCTTTCTGCTGGTTTGCTTGAATTGCAGTGAAGGATGAAATGGATTGGCCAGCCAAAGGGCGTAATTCTTTTGCGCAAGCTCCCGAACCCGCGCGGGCAATTCATTGTAACGCCGCCAAAATTCCGGGTCGGCTTTGGCCTTCATGCCTTCTTGCAGGTCGGCAAATCAATCAATTTGCCAGCCTTGGCATTTTTTTCTGAAGCTTCCATCAGCCGATACAACTTGCCGCCAGGCTCGGCATCCTGCTTCATTTGCCGATCCCAATCGTCATCCTCGAATGGATGCAACAGTGATTCCAACTCGCAACGCGCTTGTGGCGAGAGTTGGTCAATCGTGGCTTTGAGTTCAGCAACCGTGCTCATGGCGGAAAGTTAAGCGCAGTCCGCAGTAGGAGTCAACCAGCCCTGATTGATGTGCGCCTTGACCTCTACGGGGCGGGTGGTTCGCTGTGTCGAGTTACCGCAAACTCGCGCGGTCTTGAGTCAGCCGGTGGCCGCGTTCATTTCCAAAACGGACACCGCACCCAGCGCTGCGGCTCGACTTCCACCAGTTCGGGAATTGCGTTGGAACATTCCGGCTTCGCCAGCGGACACCGCGGCGCAAAGCGGCAGCCGGGCGGAAAATCGCCGAGGCGCGGCACATGGCCGGGAATGACCGTAAGCCGTTGCGCGCCGCCGCTGAGTTTGGGCACGCTCGCCATCAGCGCCTTCGTGTAAGGATGCAGCGGGCGGCACAGCAACTCCGCCGCCGGTGCCAGCTCGACAATCTGCCCGGCGTACATCACCGCCACGCGGTCGGCCATGTCGCCCACGATGCCGAGGTTGTGCGTGATGAGCAGGATCGCCATGCCGAGGCGCTGCTTGAGATCGCGGAGCAGGTCGAGGATTTGCGCCTGGATGGTCACGTCGAGCGCCGTGGTTGGTTCATCAGCCACGAGCAACTTCGGCTCGCTGGCCAGCGCCATGGCGAGCATCCCGCGCTGCTGCATCCCGCCGGACATCTGGAAAGGGTAGTCCTTGATCCGCGATTCCGGCGCGGGGATTTTCACCAGCTTGAGCAACCGGATGATTTCCGCGTCCGTCGCCTGCCCCGGGCGATGCAGCTTGAGGGCCTCCTTGATCTGCTGGCCAACATGGAGCACCGGGTTGAGCGACGCGCCCGGCTCCTGGAACACGTAGCCCACCACGCCGCCGCGAATCCGGCGCAACTCGGCCGGTGTCATCTTCAGCACATCATCCCCATTGAGCAAAATCTCGCCCCCGGCGTAGTGTGCCGGCGGCGTAGGCACGAGCCGCGCAATGGATAGCGCCGTGACGCTTTTGCCACAGCCGCTTTCGCCGACGAGGCAGACCGTTTCGCCAGCCTCAAGGCTCAGCGAGAGGCCGTCCACCGCGCGCAAGCTCGTGGCTCCGGCGCGGAAGTCGAGTTGCAGGTTGTTGATTTCCAGGAGCGGCATGTCAGGCGGCGCGCAGGCTTTTCAGTGACTGGTGCATGATGTCCAAGGGCATGAGTACGCGGCTTTGAATCGAGGGTCAATCCACCGCTACAGGAAGTTGACGGGCAAGTTCGCACGGACGGTTGGCCGAATCCCCCAGCCGCGCCCCGGAAAACGCCGGCCTGGAGTTCAGCCTCGCGGGCGTCGCGGGTCGCCTCCTTCGGCCTGCCTGTCAGAAGCGCCTTCGATGACCTTGTGAAGTCAACCCAAGAGTTTGCGTTTTGGCCTCCAACTGGCCGAAAATATATTTTCGCAATCCGGCCCCCTCTGCCCGGCGCTCCCGTACGCCTGCCAACGGCCCATCGCGCCACCTTTTCCGCTGCTCCCGTCGCTCGTGATGGGCAAACGGCGTAGTAGGAAGCGCCGGGTTCCGGGCCGGGGCAGGTCAACTTCCCGCCAGTCTTTGCGTCAACCCCGCGGGCGATCTTTTCGTGGTGAACCAGAACAACGACCGCACCGGTCTGTTTCTGCGCGCCGGGAGCCTGCGCCCGCCCAGCGGCGCGCGGTTCGTCACCGCAGCGCCCGTGTTGGCCGCCAACGCCTCGTTGAGCGGACTGAAGTTCACCGGGAGCGATCTTTTCTATATGCGCGCATCCGCCCCGACCGTGGGCGGTCCCCGGACCACCGTGAGTAACACCAGTCCCACCCAGATGTCTCCGGCCCAGACGCCGAGCGCGCCTGCGCAGGTCTTCCGTTTCCGGCGCTAGCCCTAACTCGGATAGCACGATTATCGGACGCACACAAAACGCTCAGCGGAGTCGCCGTGGCAGCAGTTCTGCCCATGAACCTCAAAATGCCTTCGTTGATTTCCAACAACTTGCGCATCTTGAGGTTCATGGGCGCAACGCGCGTAAAAAGTTCGGGGTGGTCTCATTTTGACCCCGACCGCCTAAAGGCGGGACTCCGAACCCCGCCAACCGCTGCCCAAGGCCGTTCGGAGTCCCGGCTTTAGCCGGTTCTTGGCGTGACCCACGGCCAAATTGAGAACGGCTGTCGCCGTGGTGCTTGTCTTGGCTTCCGGCGCAGCCATACTAACCGCGCTATGTTCCTCTGTTCCATCATCAAGCAAGCCGTCGAAACCGGCGGCCCGCGCTTCACCCAAACCACGCTGAAGCTCGGCCGCGCGTCGCTCTCGCTGCTCTCCGGCTCGGGGGCGCTCCAAGGCATCGTGCTCGGCAACCCGGCGGGATACCAGACGGCCTTCGCCATCAAGGTGGCCCAGACCGAACTCGGCGTGCAGCCCGGCTCGCTGCTCTCGGACAAGATCCATATCACGCACCTCCACGTGTTGGGACCGGAAATCAATTTCGAAGGCGGGCTTACGGAAAACAATCTCAGCCAGATCCTCGACAATGTGAAGTCAGCCACGGGCGCGAGCAAGGAGCCGGCGCAGTCTTCCGGCGCGACGAAGAAACTCCTGGTGGACGAGTTCACCGTGACCGGCGGCAAGATTTATGTCACCACTGCGCTCACAGGCGGCCAACCGCTCACCGTGGACCTGCCGGACATCCGGTTCACCAACTTAGGCCAGGGGGCGGACGGCCTCACAGCGGCGGACCTGGCAGAGAGGTTGCTGAGCGAGCTGTACCAGCGTGCCCTGAACGCCGTGCAGAAGCGGATGGGCTAAGCCCGAATTCCGAAATCCAAATGACGAATGACGAAAGAATGACGAAGCCAGAAACCCGCTGCATCCTTAGCCGTAACTATTCAGCGGAAACCACGAAATACACGAAATAGAACTGAAGCCAGGCCGGAGGCCGAACCCAGATTACCTGCTTCACCTTCCAGTCACCATCCAGTGACGGATCCTCCGCCTCAAGAATACGCGGCGCCACCTTCCTTTTCGTGTATTTCGTGGTTCTGTCTTTTGCATGGATACGGCTTAGTTGGACGGTTCGCCAGGCTGGGCACAAAACCGACTCTGCGGAGGCGACGATTCGTCATTCGTCATTTGAGCTTCGGAGTTAGGGTTCAAAGCCTCGTTCACCAAGGAGTGACTGTGGCTGAGTTGGGAAACCGCCGAGCCGGAGCTTAAGCCCTTGAAGTTAGAGACTGGCGCGACGCCGGGCTTACCGAGCCGGCCCCACCGCCGGAGGGCTAACCGGCGTCAAAGGCTGGACGGTCCACTCGTTCAAACCCTTCTCATCGCTGGGCGGCGTGGGGGCTAGGTGCAGCAATTCCATCGCTTCGCCGATGAGATACAGCGAGCCCGCAATCACCACCGGCGAATCGCCCGCCGCCAGCGCCAGCGCTTCGGTCAGCGACGCACTCTGCTCGAGGGGAGCGTGCGCATTAGCCTGCCGACAGGCCGCCACCAGTTTTGCGGGATCTTCCGAACGCTCGCTGTGAACAGGCGTGAGAATCACCCGGCCCGCCAGCGGCGCCAGCGAATGACACATGCTGGCGGAATCTTTGTCGCGGAGGATGCCCAAGATTACCGTGGGCCGCGCGCCGGGAAACTCGGTCTGCAAGGTCAGGCGCAAGGCCTCCGCGCCAGCGGGATTGTGCGCGCCGTCGAGCAAGACCTGCTGGCCCGAAGCCGTCGCCACACGCTGCATCCGGCCGGGCCAATAGACCGAGGCCAGTCCGGCGCGCACCGCCGCCTCTTGAACCGGCAACTGTCCCGCCAACACGCGCACCGTGGCGAGTGCCGTGGCCGCGTTCAGGCGTTGGTGCCGGCCGTGGAGCGGCAATTCCATGACGTCCAGCGGCGGTCGGGCCGTGTCGGCGGGGTTGACGAGCGTCAGTGGCGCTTGCTGTGCCCGCGCCGTGGCGGCGATAACTTCCTGTCCTTCGCCGGGCTGCGCGGCGGTGATGACCGGTACGCCCGGCTTAATGATGCCCGCCTTCTCAGCGGCGATCTGATCCACGGTATCGCCCAGCCATTGCTGATGTTCGAGGCCGATGTTTGTGATGACGCTCGCCAGCGGCGTGACGATGTTCGTGGCATCCAGCCGCCCGCCCAGGCCGGTCTCCCAGATGACCAAATCACAACGCTGCTCGGCAAACCAGCGCAGCGCCAGGACGGTGACGAATTCAAAAAAAGTGGGACCGGCATCTGGCCTGTCTCCGGGAAACTTCGCGGGTGCGAGCGGTGGCAAGGAGGGGCGGTCGGCCGCCGCGACAGGCCGGAAACCGGCCGCGTTCTGCCACGCCCGCATTTCGCTGACGAGGCGGACGACTGCGGCTTCGGGGATCAAGTGGCGGTTCACCTGGAGACGCTCCGCGAAGCTGACCAGGTGTGGCGAGGTGAACAGGCCGACCCGCAGCCCGGCCGCGCGATAAATGCTTTCGAGCATCGCACAGGTGGAACCTTTGCCGTTGGTGCCAGCGACATGGATGAACCGCAACTGCTCCTGCGGCTGACCCGCCCGGGCGGCGAGGCGACGAGTGTTGTCCAAGCCGAACTTCGCCCCGAACAGGCAGAGGTCGTAGAGAAACTGGATGGTGTCGCTGTAAGTCATCGCGCGGCGCTGTGAGTTGCGCGGCTTACGATGCCGGGTTGCCAGCCGAGGTCAACCCCTGGCCGCGCGCCGCCAGCAGTTTTCATTTTGACTTGAAGCGTGGACAATCCTGTCCGCCGGCGTGCGCGAACTGGGCGCAAGGTGGACAGGATTGTCCGCGCTCCCAGCCAAAATGAGACCACCCCGAATTTTTTGCGCGCGTTGCGCCCATGAACCTGCTAGGGCTGATCTCGGTTCCAGCGCTCGGCGCAGCGTGACCGTGATGTTCTATGGTGCGCTCGCCAGAGTG
>CAINDV010000587.1 GCA_903847485.1 uncultured Verrucomicrobiota bacterium | reverse complement strand
GGGATTCACTTGGTTGCGGTGGCTCAGGAGTTCTGAGGTTCTTCTTCGGCGTCGCCGGGGCGGTTAGGAGCGGCAGGCGCACGATGAAAGTGGTGCCCTTGCCCAACTCGGTTTCAAATTCAATGGTGCCGCCGTGTTGCTTTACCACCACCGAGTGCGCGATGGTCAAGCCCTGGCCGGTGCCTTTGCCCACGGCTTTGGTGGTAAAGAAGGGATCGAATATCCGTCCCCGCGCCGCTTCGGGAATGCCCGTCCCGGAGTCCTGCACGCGGATTTCCGCCCAATCGCCCTGCCGGCTAGTGCTCACGCGAATCCGGCCCTTGCCGCTCGCGCCGTCGCCGACCACGTCGCCGATGGCGTGGGCCGCGTTGATGAGCAGGTTGAGGATGACTTGGTTGATCTCGCCGGGCAGGCACGGGACCGGAGGCAATTGCGGGTCCAGCGCCAAGTCCAGGTCCGCCACGTATTTCCATTCGTTGTGGGCCACGGTGATGGTGCTTTCGATGGCTCGGTTGAGATCGGCTGGCACCTTCGCTTCGGAGCCGGGATGCGAGAAGTCCTTCATGGCGCGCACGATCTTGGCGACGCGGGCCACGCCTTGGAGCGTCTGCTCGATGGACTTGGGCACCTCTTGCGTGAGGTAGGCGATGTCGGCGGCCTCGGCGGCGGCGGCGGTGGAGGCCACCAACTCCGGCGTCACCCGCTGCTGCCGGGCGGCCTGGAGCAACCGGTCGTAGTGGCTGAGCGCCTGGCTGATGTCCTTGAACGCATCCTGCAAGAACCGGGTGTTGTCGCCGATGTATTGCGTCGGCGTGTTGATTTCATGCGCGATGCCGGCGGCGAGTTGGCCGATGGATTCGAGCTTCTGCGCCTGGCGGAGTTGCACTTCCAGCCGGCTGCGCTCCTCCTCGGCTTGCTGGCGAGCGGTGATGTCCTGCTTGATGGCGATGAAGTGGGTGATCGGCCCGGTGCCCTGTCGCACCGGCGTGATGGTCATTTCTTCCCGGTACAGGGAACCGTCTTTGCGGCGGTTGGTGATTTCGCCATGCCACACCCGGCCCGAGGAAATCTCTGCCTGCATGGCGCGGTAGAACGCCAGGTCGTGCTGCCCCGATTTGAGCAACCGTGGATTCTGTCCCACCGCCTCCGCCACGCTGTAGCCAGTGAGCGTGGTGAACGCGGCGTTGACCCAGAGGATGGTCCCGCCGGCATCGGTAATCGTCACGCCATTGGCCGCTGCCTCCAGCGCCCTGGTCAGCAGGCGCAAACGATCCTCGACGGCCACCCGCGCGGTAATGTCCTGCCCTTGGGCGATGGTGGCCACCGGGGTCTGGCCATCGGGGGAAAACAGCGTGGCAGAGTTCCACAGCACCGTGCGGGTGGTTCCATCGCGATGCAGAATGGGGATTTCGACGCTTTCCCACCGTTCGCCCCCCGTGGTCCATTTGATGAGCGACATCAAGCTTTCCACCAACGCGGGCGGAAAGAGAGTTTCCAACGACTGCCCCAAGACCTCGGCGGCCAACCGCCCGGTCAAGGACTCGAAGGCGAGATTGAAGCGGGTGATGTGGAAATGCGGATCCCAGACGACGATAGGCCCGTTGGCATTGTTCATCAGGTTTTCGAGATAAGCATTCGTCTCGCGCAACGCCTCCTCCGTCTGCTTGCGCTCCGTAATGTCGGCATGGGTGCCGCACATCCGGATGGCTCGCTGGTTCGCATCCCGGACGACTACTTGGGCTTGGTCCAGGATCCACCGGTAGTGTCCGTCCTTCGCGCGCATCCGGTACTCGAGTCGGTGCCTCGGTGTCCGGCCTTCGATATGGTCCTGGATGGATTGCCAAGCCCTGGCCCGGTCATCGGGATGGACAAAGTCAACCCACTGCTTGACGCTGAATTCCACCTCATCTAGCTGGTAGCCGAGCATTTCCGCCCAAAGCTCGTTGCGCTTCACTTCGTTGGTTTCCAGATTCCAGTCCCAGAATCCCAGGTAGCTGCCCTGCAACACAAGCTGTAGCCGCTGTTCGCTCTCCTTTAGTGCCACCTCCGCTTGTTTGCGGTCGGAGATGTCGCGGAAAACTCCGAAGGTGCCGGCAAACTTCCCCTCGCTGTCATACTGCGGGACGGCCGTCACCAGCAGGGCGCAGGTTCTTCCGTCCGGGCGAATTATATCTATTTCATAAAGGCCCGTTGCGCCCGCCTCGCGCTGGCGGTTTTGCTCCAGGATCACCGCAAACTGCTCCGGCGTGGTGAACTCGCGCAAGCTGCGCCCCAGCAAACCGCCGCGCGGCACGCCAAAGATCCTGTCGCCCGCCGGGTTCGCAAACGTAAAGTGGTCTTGGGGATCAACCAAGCCGATGCCCTCGCCCACGTTCTCAATCAGCGTGCGGTAGCGAGTTTCACTCTCCCGCAGCTTCTCCCCCGCCTGCTTGCGCTCGGTGATGTCAATCCCGATGCCCACCAGGAACGGTCGCCCTTCGATCATCATTTGCCGGCCCGTCATCAAGAGCCACCGGTAGGCGGGTCCGCCGCGCAGCAACACCCGGCCCTCCACCGTCTCGTCCAAACCGTGCGCCAAGACATTCCCGATTCTCGACTGGACGAGCGCGCGGTCGTCCGGGTGGACCGTCGCCGCCGCGTCCATCCCCGCGACCCGATCTTCCGATTGGCCGACGATTTCATCGCGCTGGTAAGCGTTCCAACGTGCATAGCGGCCAGTTTCGTCGAGCACGTAGAAGGCGCCGGGGATACTGTCAATGATGGCTTTGCTGAGAGCTTGCTCGCGGTTCACGGCTTGCTCGGCCCGGTTGCGCTCGGTCAGGTCCAGGCCGAAGGCATAGTTCTTCTCGCCCAAGGTAATGAATCCCCACGAAACATACCTCTGCGAGCCATCCTTGCAGGTGACCACGGTTTCCATCGGCTCGATGGGCGATTGGGTGGCGAGCGAGTGCTCGACCCTCCGGGTCCATTCCGCGGCGATTTGCCGGCGGTAAGTCGCATCGGGATAGGCCAGCGGCCACCATTGCGCGACGCAGGGAATGTCGGCCTTGGTATAACCGAACAACTTGACCATCGTGGGGCTGACATATTCGGACACCTGTTCCACGCCTGCCGACAAGTAGATGGCCAGCGGAAGCGTGTCCGTCAAGGCCCGGAACGTCGCCTCGCTCTCCCGCAGGGCCGCTTCCGCCTGCTTGCGCGCGGTGATGATGTCGAACACGGCGACGAAGCAACCTTCCTCCTGGCTATACACGGAGAGGGATAACCACTGCTGCAGCGCGGCGACGAATAGCTCGGACTTTTCCGGTTTGCCAGTCATGGCCACCCTGGCATAGAGGGCGAACAGTTGCGGATCGGCCGCGCGGATGCCCGGAATGACCTCGCTGACTTTTCTGCCCGTCACCTGGTGCAAACCGGTCAAAGTCTCGAACGCTTGGTTGACGGCGAGATAGATGAAGTCTTGCGGTTCGCCGTTCTCGAAGAGCATCTGGCAGGCGGCATACCCTTCGGCCATGTGCTCGAACAATCCGCGATAGCGAGCCTCGCTCGTCCGCAGCTTCTCCTCCGCCTGCTTGCGCTCCGTGATGTCCCGCATGAATCCCTCGGACCCGAGCACGTTGCCGGCAGCGTCCCGGTAGAAGTGGGCGTTGAGAGACACCCAGAAAGTCCCGCCATCCCGCCGGCGGCCCCGGCCAACGTAGTCGCTCACGAAACCGGCTCGGTGGAGTTCCGCGAACAGCGCGTCGCGGTTCGCCGGCTCCGCGTACAGCATCGCGGCGGGCAGGCCGATCAAGTCAGCCGCCGAGTCGTAGCCGTACATGCGAACGGTGGCCGGGTTGACCATGATGAAACGGCCGTCCTGATCGGTGCGCACATAGGCGTCCTGCATGTTGTCGAGAATGTTCCGGAACGCCGCCTCCGTCTGCTTGCGCTGGGTGATGTCCATGTGCGTTCCGACCAACCGCAGGGCGCGGCCCTGCGCATCGCGCTCGATGCACTTGCCGCGGCCCAGAATCCAGCGCCACTCACCGCTCTTGGCTTGCAAGCGGAACTCCACGGCAAAATGCTCGCAGCGCCCTTCGATGCAGTCCTGATTCGCCTTCAGGCTGCGCTCGCGGTCGTCAGGGTGCATCAGGCACTGCCAGGCATCGGCAGCCATCGCAAAGTCGCTCGGCTCGTAGCCCAACATGCGGTAGTACGTCGGACTGAAATAGCCCGCGTTCGTCTTGATATTCCAATCCCACAGCCCGTCGGAGGTCGCCTCCATGCTCAACTGGAACCGTTCCTGGCTCTCCCGCAGTGCCGCCTCGGCTTGCTTGCGGGTGGTGATGTCGCTCAGCGTGACGCGGCACACGGGAGCGCCAGCGGCGTCCTGCGCGACGGTGACCGCCAGATGCACCCAAAACGGCGTGCCGTCGCGGTTCACCATCCGCAGTTCGCACGTCTGCGGGGTGCCGGTAGCAAAAAGCTGCTTGCGCAGCAGGTAGTAACTGTCGGTGTCTTCCTGAAGGATGAAGCGGGAGAACAACTGCCGGAGCAGCG
Organism: uncultured Verrucomicrobiota bacterium; assembly: GCA_903847485.1. Taxonomy (GTDB): domain Bacteria; phylum Verrucomicrobiota; class Verrucomicrobiia; order Limisphaerales; family JAJXZI01; genus CAINDV01. Next base: position 2,166 of record CAINDV010000587.1, on the reverse strand, counting down.
CGCCCCGGACCACACCCAGCAAACCGGCGACGGTGACGTTGGCTTCCAGGATCAGTCCCGGCTCACTGATGGTGACGTAGCCCACCGGTGCCAGGTCGAACAGATCGAAATAGCGCGCCCGCTGGGCGTCCAGTTCCACCTGTGACCGGCGCAGCTCTTCGTTCTGCATCTGCAACTCGACCTGATGCACCCTTAGATTCTCCTCCGCCAGCTTCCGCGCGGTGATGTCAGTATGCAGCGATATCCAGACCGGGCCATAACGACCGTGGACAAAGGCGGTTACTCGCGCTTGGCACCAGAACGTAGTGCCATCCTTTTTGACATTGTGAACTTCGCCTTCCCAGGTTCCGCTGCGGCCCAGCTCCGCCATGATCGCTTGTGCCGTCGCCTCCGGGGATTGGCCGGCCGGCGCATTGACGACCGAGACCGGCTGGCCGAGCAGTTCGCCGGGGGCATAGCCAAACATTTGCTCAAACCGGTCGTTGGCATAGACGATCACCCCGTCACACTCGCGGATGAGATAAACTCCGTCGGCCATGTTGGCCATGATCTGGTTATCCAGGCGCAGCGATTCTTCCGCCCGCTGGCGTTCGGTGATGTCCCGCACAAAAACCACGAACCGCCCGCCGTCAGCAGGCTGGTATTGAACACTGACTTCGACCTCAAACACGCTCCCATCCTTGCGCCGGTGCTGAGACTGAAAACGATCCTCACCCTGCGCCATGACCTTCTGGAGGTGGGCGGCGGTGTCCGCCGCCGCCTCGGTGGCCTCCAAGTCGGGGATGCGCATGGCCAGCAGTTCCGGCACGCTATAGCCGCTCATCTGGCAATAGGTGTCATTGACTTCCAAGAAGCGGCCTTCCAGGTCCGTCAGCCAGAACCCGTCCATCGCCGTCTGGAGGATGGCCCGGTGCCGTGCCGCGCTCTTGGACCCCAACGCCGCTGCCTGCTGGCGCTCCGTGATGTCACGGTGAAAACATTGCAGGAAGTTTTCTCCGCCGACCGAGATCAGGCTGGCCGACACCTCGAGCGGGAAAACATGACCGTCCTGGTGATAGTGCTCCACCTCGAAGGTCAGGGACTCCCCGGCCAGCAGGCGACGCAACTGCGCTGGCACCAGGGCGGCCGTTTCGGGCGTGTTCAGAGCCTGCAAATTCCGGGGCAGCATTTCTTCCACCCGGTAGCCATGCATGCGAGCGAACGATTCGTTGACCGAAACCAGGTCGCCGTTGGCCGACAAAAGGCAGATCCCTTCATTCGCCCGGTCAAACAGCGTCCGATAGCGTTCCTCGCTGGCCCGCAGCGCCTCCGCCTGCTCGGCCAGAGACTGGTTCAAACGCACGATGCGGGCAAACGCCTCCACCCGCGCCAGTAACTCGCGATTGCTGATGGGCCGCTCAATGTAGCCGTCGGCCAGCGCCTCCAGCCCCGCAACGCGATCATCGCTGCCCTTGTGGACGCCGGAGATAATGAGCACGAAAACACCGGTCAACGCCGGGTCCGCTTTGATCTGGCGGCAGATTTCCAAGCCGTCCACGTCCGGGAGTTGCCAGTCCAGCAACACCAGATGCGCTGGCTGCTCGCGCAGGGCCGGCAGCACTTCCGCGCCGGCTGAGGCCGCACCTACGGCATAGCTGGCTTGAACCAGCGTGCGACAGGTGGCGCGCAGCAGATCGGCGTCATCTTCCACCACCAAGATGCGAATCGGAGGTTTCATCCTGAAAAGAGTAGTTGAGCCGCAAGAGAACACAGAGAGCGCATAGAATCAACTATTTACTGGTGACCGCCAGCTTTCCCATCAGGGGTGTCTAAGAGCGTGTATGAAAACGTCTGGCGTGGTAGGGCGAGGCTCCTGCCAAGCCGCGTCCCCACCGGAGCGCCGACATTTTTGTCGGCGTGGTTCCCTTTGCCACGGACTGGCCGACAAAAATGCCGGCGCTCCGGTTGGAACGCGGCTGCGCTGGAGCGTCGCCCTACCGATGCCATTCTTTACCCGGCCATTTTTCTGCCAGTGGTTCGGTTCTGGCAGGGCCAGTTTAGGATTTCGGGCTTCGTCATTCATTCGTCATTAGGGACTCGGCTATAAATAACTCGCCAAAGAGGCGCGCTCCAAACCCTGTAGGAGCCGACGTAAGGAGGCTTGGGAAACGCTGACAACCAAGCCTC
>CAINDV010000586.1 GCA_903847485.1 uncultured Verrucomicrobiota bacterium | reverse complement strand
CGCACGAAACACAGTCCGATGGCAGGGAACCCCGTGAAAATCGGGGACGGTTGCGCCACTGTAACGGATGACAAGCTCCCACAGGGCCACTGGCCGCAAGGCCGGGAAGGCGGGAGTGAGGTTTGAATCCGAAGTCAGGATACCGGTCGGAGTGTGCTCGTCATGGCGGTCGTTGGTGATTCGGGCCAGGCCCGCGCTCGCCGGCGCTTCCGCCAAACTTCTCCGCCAAGAGAAGGATGAGACCAGGCCGGCGGACGGTTTCCGTCGGCGCTCGTTGAATGCCTTCATTCTCCGTTAGGCGGGGCTTGAAGGCGTTTTGCTTTTCAGGTTCCGCGCTGGTCTCTGGTTCAACCGTCCGTCGCATTGGCTGCGGCGGGCTTTGTTCAAGACACAACCAGACCGATGAAATTCACCGTGGCCCTCGTGGGCCTGCTCGCTGGCTCCGGCTTCCAAGCTGGGGCGGGCGCTTTCGATGACTCCTTCACCACGGATCCCGCCGCCAGTGGTTGGTTCGCGGTGGGCAACACCAACCTCTTCCGCTGGGACGCCGCCGCCGGCGCGCTCGCCGCGACGTGGGATTCGCGCGAGCCAAACAGCTACTTCGCCCGGCCGCTCGGCACGGTGCTCACGCGCACGAACGACTTCTGCCTGGTCTTCGACCTGAAGCTAACGGATTTCACGCCGAACATTGATCCGGCGAAGACGAACTCGGCCTTCCAGCTTTCCGTCGGCTTCATCAATCTGGCGAGCGCCACCGCGCCCGGCTTCCACCGCGGCTCCGGTTGGGAATCGCCGAATCTGTGCGACTTTAGCTTCTTCCCCGACCCCGGCGGCGACTGGCTTTACGGGCCGTCGCTCACCGCCATGATCGCGGACGGCACGGGCTTCAACTGGTCCTCTGGCGGCTTCTCTGCTGCTGGCCTGGCGAGCAACGATGTCTTCCGCGTGACGATGTCTTATCGGGCGGCGGAAGGACTGCTCCGCACGGAGTTGCTGCGCAATGGCGAGCCGTTCCTGGCGCTCTCGCCGGCGAAACTCAGCCCCAACTTCACCGACTTCCAGTTCGATCACGTCGCGATTTGCAGTTACAACGACGCCGGGCAGTATCCCGGCTGGGAAGGCTCGCTCCTGGCCCACGGCTCGGTGGACAACATTTCCTTCGCTCCGTGGCTGCCGGTGGATGATTTGACGCTCCTCCGCAAGCCAACCGGATGCGAAGTCCGCTTCGCCAGCCACACCAATTGGCTCTACACCTTGCAGCGCACCACCGATTGGCAGAGCTGGCAAGGCGTCACTCCCGCCACGCCGGGCAACGATGCCGCGCTGACCTTGACCGACACGAACCCGCCGCCAGCCAGTGCCTGCTACCGCGTCAAGGCGGCAAAACCGTGAAAGGAACTTCCGAAGCGATGAACCCGAACTCCGAAGCTGAAACCGAACGCAACCTGAAGTCTTGGGGAGCACACGCCTCCGGCGTGTGGTTTTCGGCGTCGCGCCGAAAACTTCGTCCCGCGAACTTATGCCCGCCGCACATCACAGGAAGATGGTGTGACGAGAGTTCGGGCGCGACGCCCGAACTGGCACGCCAGAGGCGTGCGCTCCCTGATGCAATTTCGGAACTTGGGATGAAAGCCCATTTCCCCAAGCCTCGACGCGCCTTCACCCTGATCGAGTTGCTCGTCGTCATCGCCATCCTCGCCATCCTCGCCGGCCTGCTCCTACCGGTGCTGGCGCGGAGCAAGGACGCGACGCGGCGGATCAAATGCGCCAGCAATCTCCGTCAGCTCAGCCTGGCGACGCAGATGTATTGGGACGACAACGGCGGCGCGTGCTTCTACTACCAACTCGGCGCGGTGCGCGACGGCGTGCTCTACTGGTTCGGCTGGCTCCAAGACGGCGCAGAAGGCCAGCGCGCCTTCGATGCCACGGCGGGGGCGCTTTACCCGTATCTGCAAGGCCGGGGCGTGGAGGTCTGCCCGGCGCTGAATTACCAGTCCGCTCAGTTCAAGCTCAAGGCGGCAGTGGCGGCCTACGGCTACGCCTACAACAAATTCCTGAGCGCCGCGCCGAGCCAGCCAGCAGTGCGGATCAATCGCATCCTCAGCCCCACCGGCACGGTGCTCTTCGCCGACGCCGCGCAGGTGAACACCTTCCAGTATCCCGCCTCGCCGTTGAACCCTATGCTGGAGGAATTTTACTTCGTGGACGACCGCTCACAGACGGCCCATTTCCGGCATGAGCTTAAGGCCAACACGGTCTTCTGCGATGGTCACGTCTCTGCCGAAAAGCCGGTGGAAGGCTCTCTGGACCGCCGGATGCCCGCCGCCTGCGTAGGTACCCTGCGCCGGGAAATCCTGGCGCTACCGTAGGACAGACGCACCGGGGAAAGGGGTTGGGCAGTGGAGGAGCCGCATGCTGCAAGTTTCCAGTTTCAAGCGCGTGCCGTGCTGAAAATTAGAAACTGAAGATTTGAAACTCTTGCTTTCCCGTGTACGCCATCGTGTCTCGACGGCTCAAGCCCCGATCTGGCGCTTGATCGCGCCGCAGATTAAGCCGCTCCATTTCTGTAGTACGGCTTGGTCGCGACCTTCCAGGAGCAAACGGACTTTGGGTTCAGTGCCGGAGTAGCGCAGCAGTACCCGACCGTTGGTGGGCGCGATCTCATCTTCAGCTTCCTTCACCAGGGCTACCACGCCGTCTAGCTGCTCAAAGGGCCTCTTCTCCCGGACGACCACGTTGGCCACCAGTTGGGGGAAACGTTTCCAGCAGCGCGTCAATTCCGAGATCCGGACGCCGCGGGTCTTCATGATGCGCAGGACTTGCAGCGCCGCCACCAGGCCGTCCCCGGTCGTGCAGAAATCCCGGAAGATAAGGTGCCCACTCTGCTCGCCGCCGAGGTTGAACCCCTGGCGCAGCATCTCGTCAATTACCAACTTGTCGCCGACGTCGGTGCGGACGACGCGCCCGCCGGCGGCGGTAATGGCAGCGTCCAGCCCGTTGTTGCTCATCACGGTGGTGACGAGCGTCTTCTCCGCCAGCGTGCCTTGGACGAGCATGTCCAGGGCGGCGATCGCCATGATGTCGTCGCCATCAATCAGAGTCCCGGATTCGTCGCACAGCAGGACGCGATCGGCATCGCCGTCGTGGGCGATGCCCAGGTCAGCACGCAGTTCGCGCACTTTTTGGCAGAAGGTGTCCGGGTGCATGGAGCCGCACTCGCGGTTGATGTTCTTGCCGTCGGGCCGGTTACCCAGCACGAAGACCTCCGCGCCCAGTTCGGTAAGCACGCAGGGGGTGGATTTGTAGGAGGCACCGTTCGCACAATCGGCGACGATGCGCATGCCTTCGAGGGTCATTCCACGAGGGAAGGACACCTTGGCATGTTCGATGTAGCGGCCCAGCGCGTCATCAATACGCACAGCCTTGCCGATGGCCTCGGCGGTGGGGCGAACGTGTTCGATTTCGCCGCTGAAGACGAGTTCCTCGATGTCGCCTTCGATCTTGTCGTCCAGTTTGTAGCCGTCGCCACGGAAGAATTTGATGCCGTTGTCAGCGTAAGGATTGTGCGAGGCTGTGATGACGATGCCGGCGTCGGCGCGCAGGCTGCGGGTGACGTAAGCGACACCTGGCGTCGGCAGCGGCCCGATAAGGAGGACATCCACGCCCATTGAAAGCACGCCAGAGCAGATGGCGTTCTCGATCATGTAGCCCGACAGGCGAGTGTCCTTGCCAATGACGACGCGGTGGCGGACGTGATCGCGCGCCTCCGAGTTAAGCTGCTTGAAGACATGCCCGACGGCGCGGCCAAGCTTGAGGGCGGTTTCTGCGGTGACTGGCTCGATGTTGGCCACGCCGCGGACCCCGTCGGTGCCGAAGATGCGGTTCTGAATCCTGGTGGTGCCCATAGGAATGGAGTTTGTCACTTGGGGAGAATCAATTCAACTTCCTCCGGATTTGCGCGCACATGCAGCGTGCCGCCGGGCAGAGTGGAGACTTCGACGCGCTGGCGCAGGCCGGCGGAGGCTGTGACGTTCGTCAGCTCCACGATGACGTGGATGTCCTTCTCCTGAAGCTTGTTGAGCGCAGTGGCCTCGCCGAGCACGGTCACGTCCACATGGCTGGGTTTGGCCTTGAAGCCCCGCACGTCCGCCGTGAAAGACACCACCAGCACTGGCCGGTCTGGGAAGTTGCGCGTGCTGATGCGCGTCAGCGGCATCGCGGCCAGGTCGGCTTCCTTTTCAACGGCAAAATGCACCGCCGTCCAGATCAACAGGGCCACGCCTAACGAAAAGAGCTTCAGCCCGAAATCCTCAAAGATGAACCGGTGCAAAGTCATGGTCAGGTTCCCGTGGCAGGCGGTGGCGGCGGCGCTGCGACCACGGCGGCCACCTGGCTGAACTTCTGGCCGGTGTGTGAGCGGACCCATTCGATCCAGCCCCGCTCCCTCTTGCGCGTGATCAGCAGGGCGGTGAGGAACGCCCGCAACTCCTCCAGCGAGACACTGCGGATGAGCTGCCCTTTGTAGGCCGTGGAAATCGCGCCCGTCTCCTCCGACACCACCACTACCACCGCGTCGGTTTCTTCACTCAGCCCGATGGCCGCCCGGTGGCGCGTGCCCAGCGACTTGTTCAAATCCTGGCGCTGCGTCATCGGGAAGATGCACGCCGCCTGCGCGATGCGATCGCCCTTGAGAATCACCCCGCCGTCGTGGATCGCGTTGTTGGGGAAGAAAATCGTCTCCAGCATTTCCGGCGTCGCTTCGCAATCCACCACCACGCCAGACTCCACCGCCTCCTGAAGCTGGATGGCCTGCTCGATGGCGATGAGCGCGCCGATGCGCACATCGGCCAGTCGCTCGACCGTCTGGATGATAACCTCAATGTTCTCGCGTTGCTCATGCGCGGTGCCGAAGAGCGGCAGGTTGCCCAACTCCGATAGCATCCGGCGCAGTTCCGGCTGGAAGATCACCAGCACAGCAATGGCAATGAAAGCGAAGATGGTTTTCAAAATCCAGAGCAACACCTTCAAGTCCAGCAGCGTTGCCACCACGCCCAGTGTCAGCAGCACCACCACAAAACCAATGACCACCGGCCAGCCGCGCGTGCCCCGAACGAAGCTGAAAGCGTAGTAGATCGCCACGGAGAGAATTGCGATCTCCACCGCGGGCCGCCACAAGCTGCTGTCCAATGTCGTCCACCAGTTCATGAGTTCCAACTGCCCAACGCCTCGGTCATCCGCACGGCCTGCGCCGTCTCCGCCACATCGTGCGCCCGGATGATCTGCGCGCCGTGCGCCACCACCCAGCAAGCGCAAGCCAGCGAGCCGGGTAACCGTTGTTCCAGCCCGGCGCCCACCGTTTTCCCGATGAAAGATTTGCGCGAAACGCCGATCACGATTGGCCGCGCAAACTTTGTAAGGCTTCCCAGCCCCGTGAGCAATTGCAAATTGTGTTCCGCCGTCTTGCCGAAGCCGATTCCTGGATCCAACACCACCTGTTCCGGGGCCACGCCCGCCGCCGCCAACCGATCCAGGCGCTCCGCGAAGAACTCCGCCACCTCGGCCGCCACGGCGCCATACTCCGGCCGCGCCTGCATCGTCGCCGGCGTCCCTCGCATGTGCATGCACACGTAACCGGCACCCGCCCCGGCCACCAGCCGCCACATCTCCGGCTCCGCGCGGTGCGCCGCGATGTCATTGACGATGCTCGCGCCTGCCGCCAGCGCCGCCGCCGCCACCGCTGGCTTCACCGTGTCAATGGACAGCGGCACCGCCACCCGTCCGGCCAGCGCCGCGAACACCGGCAGCACCCGGCGCAACTCCTCCGCCTCGCTCACCGGCTCCGCTCCCGGCCGCGTGGACTCGCCGCCGATGTCGAGAATCTCCGCACCCTGCGCCACAAGATCGAGCGCGTGGGCGACGGCGGCTTCCGGTTGGAAGAAACGGCCGCTATCCGAAAACGAATCCGGCGTCACATTCAAGATCCCCATCACTAGCGCTGGACGGGGGAAACGAAATTCAAACTGGCAGGCGCGGAATAGCATGGACGATTTAGCAGCAAATCAAGCGTCACGCGCGGGCAGCGAAGGTGGAACGCCGACCTCCGGCCCGGCGAGAAGTTGTACGAGACACGAACGCGCCGGGCCGGAGGCCTGTGCTCCGCAGGCAGGGACGCGACTCACTCCGCCCCCTTCCGCGCGCTCTGCATCAACTCGATCTCGTAGCCCTCCGGCGCGTCGATGAACGCAAACCCGCTTCCGTCCGGCTGCAAGCGCGGCCCGTCGGAATAGTCCAATCCGTGCTGAGCCAGATGGCGACCGAAGTCATCCAGGCTGTCCACGAGAAACGCCAAGTGCGTGAGATCCGGTTGCACCTGCACCGGCCCGCTCTCAGCGAAATGACAGATCTCGATCAACTCCTCACTCTCCGGCGCTTTGAGAAACACCAGTTCCGCGCCGCGCGGCGACTTGTGCCGCCGCACTTCCTGGAGGCCGAGGACTTCGCGATAGAACTTCACCGTACGCTCCAGGTCATTCACCCGATAGCGCGTGTGCAGCAGTTTTTTGGCAGTGGTCATGCCTCCAAGATACCGTCCCGATTCCGCCTGACAATCGCCGAGTGCCCCGCCGGCGCGGAAAAGCCCTTGCGTCTGCCTTGGGCTTCCTTAAATTCTCCGCCCGTCATGAACTATCACATCTCCACACGCGCTGCCGCACTTTCGCCGTCACTCACTCTGGCCATTGATTCCAAGGCCAAAGCCATGAAGGCCGCCGGCGAAGACGTCGTCGGCTTCGGCGCCGGCGAGCCGGACTTTGACACGCCGCAGCACATCAAGGACGCCGCCGCTGCCGCGCTCGCCGCCGGCTTCACCAAATACACCCCCAGCAGCGGCATCCCCGAGCTGCGCCAGGCCATCGCCGACAAGTTCAAGCGCGAAAACGGCCTCGACTACAAGCCTTCGCAGATCATCGTCTCCTGCGGCGGCAAGCACTCCTGCTTCAACGTCATTATCGCCACCTGCCAGGAAGGCGACGAGGTCATCATCCCGGCCCCCTACTGGCTGAGTTACCCGGAGATGGTCAAGCTCGCCAGCGCCACGCCGGTGATCCTGCCCACGACGGACAAGACCGAGTTCAAAATCACGCCGGCCCAGCTTCGCGCCGCCATCACGCCCAAGACGCGCCTGCTCGTCCTGAATTCCCCCAGCAATCCCACCGGCAGCGTCTATACCCCCGACGAGATCAAAGCCATCGGCGACATTTGCGTGGAAAAGGGCGTCCTCATCATGAGCGACGAAATCTACGAGCACCTCACCTACGACGGCGCCGTGGTGAAAAGCGTCGCCAGCTTCAGCCCGGCGCACAAGGACCACACGATCATCGTCCACGGCTTCGCGAAGGCGTGGAGCATGACGGGTTGGCGGCTCGGCTTCCTCGCCGCGCCGGAGCCGATTGCCAAAGCTATTGATGCCGTGCAAAGCCACAGCACGAGTAACCCAACCAGCTTCGCGCAGAAAGGCGGAGTCGCGGCCATGACCGGCCCGCAAGATCACCTGCCGAAGTGGTTGGCCGAATATGCCAAGCGCCGTACCTACGCCTGGCAGAAGCTCAACAGCATCCCCGGCATCAGTTGCGTGAACGCCAAAGGCGCGTTCTACCTTTTCCCGAACATCGCCGACACCGGGTTGAAGTCCGCCGAGTTCTGCGCCCGCCTGCTCGACGAGCAGAAAGTCGCCGCCGTCCCCGGCATCGCTTTCGGCGCGGACGACTATCTCCGCATCAGCTACGCGACCTCGATGGCGAACATCGAGAAGGGGCTGGAGAGGCTGGATAAGTTTGTGCGCGGGCTGAAGAAGTAGGCGCGCCGCGTGCCGAACCAGCGATTCTCATTATGCCCCGTCACTCCTTGCCGGGTGAGGTCCCCCCGTCCCAAATCCCCACAGTACCGCCCTCCTGTAGGCCGGGTACCCGCACCCGGCGGAGGGTGGCAAGGCCACAATGAGAATTGCTGAAGTTCTTGGATTGAGACTTGTGCCTACGTGGCCGGGAGGCCATCCTTGGCCACCCCTTCTTCAATCTTAGTCAACACAGACGCATTATGCTCCGACGCATGAACTCCCTTTCGCTGCTGGCCGTGCTCTTGAGTGGCCTGACCCTCAACGCTGCGGAAACCAAGCCTGTCCCGATCCCCACCCCGGCACCCGATCCCGAGCGCCTGCAATGGTGGACCGACGCGCGCTTTGGCATGTTCATCCACTGGGGACCTGTCAGCCTCAAGGGCACCGAGATCGGGTGGTCGCGCGGCGGCGACCGGCGCGGCTACGGCTCGAAGGGCGACGAGATCCCCGTCGAGGTCTATGACAACCTTTACAAGGAATTCAATCCCACCCGGTTCAACGCGAAGGAATGGGTGGCTCTGGCGCAGGCCGCCGGGATGAAATACATGGTCTTCACCAGCCGCCATCACGATGGCTTCAGCATGTTCGATACGCGGGCCAACGACTACAAGATCACCTCGCCCGCCAGCCCGTTCCGCCGTGACGTGGTGAAGGAACTCGCCGACGCCGCCCACGCGGCGGGCTTGCCCTTCGGCGTCTATTACTCGCAGCCGAACTGGCAGCACCCGGACGCCTTCACGCCCGACCGCCACGAGCGGTACCTGGAGTATTTGCGGACGCAAGTGCGGGAGCTGTGCTCGAACTACGGGCGCCTCGACATCTTCTGGTTCGATGGCCTCGGCAAGTCGGCCCAGGACTACGACGGCGAAGGCCTGGTGAAGATCATTCGCGGCCTGCAGCCTCAAATCAACATCAACGACCGGACTGGCCTCACCGAAGACCACGACACGCCAGAACAGCGCGTCGGAAAGTTCCAGAACGACCGGGCGTGGGAATCATGCATCACCATCTGCCAGCAGTGGGCATGGAAACCGAACGATACGTTGAAGTCGCTCCAGCAGTGCCTGCAAACACTCGTCACCTGCGCCGGCGGCGACGGCAATCTGCTCTTCAACGTCGGCCCGATGCCCACGGGCGAAATCGAGTCGCGCCAGGTGGAACGGCTCAAGGAGATGGGTGCCTGGCTGGCGAAGAATGGGGACAGCATTTACGGCACGCGGGGCGGTCCGTGGAAGCCGACCAAAGCTTTGGTCAGCACGCGTAAAGGGAACCGCGTCTTTCTGCACGTCTTCCGTTCCGATGATGGCCGCGTGGAACTTCCCAATCTGCCGCGCCAGGTGAAGTCCGCCACGCGATTTGGTGGCGGCACCGTGAAGCTCACGCAAGCCGCCGGCAAGCTCACGCTGACCCTGGATCCGGCCGCGCTTGATCCCCTTGACACCATCATCCGCCTCGAACTCGACGGCTCGGCAATGGACGTGCCCGTGATGGCCATCGGAGGCGAGTCGAGCCTTCGGGCCACGGCCTCGAATGTGTATCAGCAGCAGACCTCGGACTATGGGCCGCAAGCGGCTTTCGATAACGACGCGGACACCCGCTGGGCCACCGATTCCGGCACCCGCCAGGCGTGGATTGTGGCCGACCTCGGCAAGCCACGGCGGATTCAGCGCGTCCGCATCGAAGAAGCCCTCCAGGAGCGGGTGCAACAGTTTGAGTTTCAGTACCGCGACGGCGAAACTTGGAAGACGGTCTTTACGGGACAGAAGCTCGGACCTTCGTTTCAGCAGCAGTTCGAGGCTGTTACCGCACGGGAATTCCGGCTGAACATTCTGGACGCCACCGATGGCCCAACGATCAGCGAGATCAAACTGCTCGATAAATAGCCGCCCATGAACACCTCTGTCGGCCGTTTGGACTGGGCCATCATTGCCATCTACCTGGTCGCCGTTGTCGGCCTTGGCGTTGCGGCGGGCTTCATGCGGCGCAAAGGCGAACGTGGCGGCGAGGGCGGGCACTACTTTCTCGCGGGTAACACGCTCACGTGGCCGGTCATCGGCCTGGCGATGTTCGCGGCGAACATCTCCACGGTCCACCTCGTCAGCCTCGCGGAGGCGGCTTACAAGTTCGGCCTCGTGTTCGGCAACTTCGAGTGGATGGCGGGCTTCACGCTCATTCTCCTCTCGCTGTTCTTCGCGCCGCTCTATCTCCGCTCAAGAGTCGCCACGCTGCCGGATTTTCTTGAACGCCGCTTCAACCGCAGTTGCCGCGATGTGCTGGCGGTCGTTTCACTCTTCTCCGCGCTGGTCATTCACATGGGCGTGGCGCTGTTCACAGCGGCCTATGTGTTGCGCGGGATTCTTGGACTGGGGCCGGGTGCCACGATCCTAGGGATAGACGCGCTGTGGCTTTTCATTGTCGCGCTTGGGTTGTTGACCGGGATCTACACGATGCTCGGCGGGCTGCTGGCGGTGGTCTGGACGGAGAGCGTGCAAACGGTGCTGCTGCTCGTCGGCGCGGTGGTGATCACTGTTGTCGGCTACCTCAAAGTCGGCGGCTGGTCTCACCTCGCGCAAACGCTGGCGTCGCATTCGCATCCGCTGGCCCCGCCAGGCGGCGATGTCACTTGGGGCACGGGCAACTTCCTCAACCTGGCGCGATCAGCAGGCGACCCATCCGGGCTGCCGTGGTATTCCATTCTGCTCGGCTATCCGGTAATTGGCATCTGGTATTGGTGCTGCGACCAAACTATGGTGCAGCGCGTGTTGGCGGCGAAGGACGAGAGGCACGCCCGGCTAGGCCCGCTGTTCTGCGCATTCATCAAGATCCTGCCCGTGTTCATCTTCGTGCTGCCGGGCGTGATTTGCGTCGCCCTCGTGCAACAGAATGCCTTTGGCGGCGAAGCGCCGAAGACGGCGGCGGACACTTACACCTTTATGGTCACGCATCTGCTGCCCATCGGGCTGAAGGGTCTGGTCGTGGCGGCGATGCTGGCGGCGGCGATGCAGACCTGTTCCGCCGCGCTCAACTCCACCGCCACGCTCGTCGCCTACGATCTCTTCAAGCGCCACAACCCGGCGATCAGCGACCACAAGCTCGTCACCATCGGCAAGGTCACGACCGTGGTCGGCACCCTCCTCGCGATCATCTGCTCTCCGTTGTTCGGGCACTACACGACCATCTTCGAGGGGCTTAACAAACTCATCTGCTACATCGCGCCGCCCATCACCGCCGTGTTCCTGGCGGGCGTGTTTTGGAAAAAGGCTTCCGGTCGGGCCGCGTTCCTCACGCTCATTGCGGGGTCGGTCATGGGGGCGGTGGTTTTCGTCATGGATTTCTGGCGCAAAGACATCGCGGCCGGACTGCACGATTTCAGCCCGGGACTCGCCAGCGCGCACGAAACCTTCTGCCGTTACTTCATCAACGATTGGATGCTCACCTCGTTCTACATGCTGGTCGCGTGTTGCGGCATCCTATTGGTCGGCTCGAAGCTGATGCCGGAAGCGGTGAAGGACGAGGCGAAGCTGCTGATCTGGGAAGACTGGCGCGAGCCATTGCGCGGCGAGGCGGGCGGACGCGGCCTAGGCAACTACCGCGTGCTCACTGTCGTCGTGCTCGCGACGTTTGTTGTGCTCTACTTGATTTTCCGTTAACCAAAAAGATAGCCACCATGAAACACATCGCACTGCTACTCCTGATCGGTTCGCTCGCCGGTTGCGCGCCCCAAGCCCCGCCGCAACGCTTCGCCTGGATCACCGGGCTTAAGCCTGAAAAGGCCGAATACTACCGCCAGCTTCACGCCGCCCCGTGGCCCAGCGTGAACCAAATGCTCAAGGCTTGCCACCTCCAGAACTTCTCGATTTACGAGCGGGAAATCGAGGGCAAGACTTACCTCTTCGCCTACCTCGAATACACGGGCAAGGATTTCGACGCCGACATGAAGAAGATGGCCGCTGATCCAGAAACGGTTCGTTGGTGGAAGGAAACCGATCCGTGCCAATCGCCGTTGCCCGACGCTGCGGCCAAGGCAAAGATCTGGGCGGATATGAAGGAGGTTTACCACCTGCACTGAGCCACCGCTGCCGCTGCTCGTCCGGCAGCCCGGCAACTTATTCGATTCGAGAACTCGTGATCCACGACCCCAGTCATCGTTCGCCGCCGATCGTGGCGGAAGAAATTCGGCTCGCGCCGCAGGAAAAGGAAGTTCTGCGCGGCCTCGTCGCTGAGTTGGCGCGGGTTGCCGCGTTGCCGGTGCATCGCGAGAAGGCCGAGCTTTGGCAACGACTTAACGACCTGGAATCCTCCCGGCCGATGGTCTGGATCAACGAAATCCCGTGGCATGAGATGAACGTCGGTGACGAGCTGACGCTCCGGACCGAACACCCGTGGGCGCGCGATTGGGAGACCACGCTGCGCCGGACGCTCTACCAATGGCGGCACCTGCCGGCGGATATGATCGTGTCCGATTTCATCGAGTGCCCGCTCGCCATTGAGAGCACTGACTTCGGCATCATCGAGGACGTGGACGTGGCGAAGACCGACGAGGCGAACCCGATCGTGTCGCGCCACTTCAACATCCAGATTCGCCAGCCCGAAGATCTCGACAAGATCAAGATGCCACGCATCACGCACAACCTAGCCGCCACCGAGTTCCGTTGCGCGGCAATGAGCGAGATTTGCCAGGGACTCCTGCCAGTGAGGAGGGTCGGCCAGACGCACATCTGGTACACGCCGTGGGATTACTTGATCCGTTGGTACGGCGTGACCGAGGCGATGCTCGATCTCCACGATCGCCCGGATTTCGTGGACGCCTGCGTGCAACGCCTTGCCTCCGCCTGGATGACCGAGCTGGACCAGTTCGCGGAGCAGAACCTCCTGTCGTTCGACAGTAACAACACGCGCATCGGCTCCGGCGGTTACGGCTACACCAAGGCTTTGCCGGCGGCAGCGGCCGCCACTGGCGTCCAGCCGCGCCAGATGTGGGGTTGTTCCAATGCGCAGATCTTCTCGGGAGTCTCGCCGGAGATGCACTGGGAACATGCCTTGCGGCACGACCTGCCGTGGCTTGCGCGCTGGGGACTGAACTACTACGGCTGTTGCGAAGCGCTCGACTTCAAGATGGACCTGCTGCGCCGCATTCCGAACCTGCGGAAGATTTCGATGAATTACCGCATCAAGGTGAACCGCGCGGTGCAGAACGTGCAGGACCAATACGTCTTCAGTTACAAGCCCAACCCCGCGTTTTTCGCCGAAGACAATTTCCGGCTGCACGAGATGCGCGCCGAGTTGCGTACTGTGCTGGAGCGGGCGCGCGGTTGCCATGTCGAACTAATCATGAAGGACATATCCACTGTGCGTTACCAGCCGCAGCGGCTCTGGGAGTGGGCGCAGATGGCGATGGAGCTGGTGGAGGAATTCAAACGATGACTAGGAACATGACATCCCGCGAGCGAGTTCTGGCCGCTTTCGCCCACGAAGAACCCGACCGCGTTCCGCGCTGGTGCGGCGCGTCGCCGGAGTTCATCGCCAAGGCGAAACGGCACTTGGGCATCGCGGACACCGAAGCGTTGTTGGTCCGGTTCGGCGACGACTTCCGCCGGGTTTGGACGCGCTACGCCGGGCCGCGGGAGTTCAGTCCCGATCAGGCACTGGCCGAAGACTCGACGTATCGCACCCCCTTCGGCATCGAGCGCCACGGTTCCGGCTATGGCATGCCGAAGGGCCACCCACTCGCCCACGCCACGCTCAAGCAGGTTCACGACTATCCCTGGCCGGACCCGCAGTGGATGGACGTGTCACGCATCCGGGCCGAGGCACTCGCGTGGGAGCGGCGCTATGCGATCCTCGCCGGCGATTGGTCGCCCTATTGGCATGATGCCATTGACCTATTCGGGATGGACACGTTGATGGTGAGAATGACGGACGACCCGGCGGTAGTGGACGCGGTGCTCGCGCACGTCGTGGACTATTACTTCGAGGTGAGCCGGCGCATCTTCGACGCGGCGGCGGACGCGCTGGACGTTTTCTTCATCGGGAATGATTTTGGCAGCCAGATGGGTCCGCTCCTCAGCCCGCGCCACTTCGAGCGGTTCCTGCTGCCGCACCTGCGCCGGCTGATTGACCTCGGCCACGCCTATCGGCTCAAGGTGCAACTCCACTGCTGCGGAGGCTACGAACCGTTCATTCCGCTGATGATGGCCGCCGGCCTCGATGGCCTGCACGCCGTGCAACCGTGCTGTCGCGGCATGGACTTGCACGCCCTCAAGGCGCGTTACGGCGACCGCATTCTATTCAACGGCGCGATTGACTCGCAGCATGTGCTCATCGCCTGCACGCCGGAATCCGTGCGCGAGAAAACCCGCGAGGTGATCGCCATCATGGCCCCCGGCGGCGGTTATGTGGCGGGCGCGAGCCACGATTACATCCTCGGTGAGACGCCCGTGGAAAACGTCTTGGCCATGTTCGACGCGGTGCGGGAGTTCGGCGTGTATCCGATTGGAAAAGCGGTCGGTTCCTGATAATGCTGGCCCGGTTACATTCCATGAAAGCCATGTTTGACACCGCCGCGAAGTCCTACCCCACCGCCCAAAGGACGGCAAATTGCCTCCAGAAACTCCAGCGCCTGAACCAGTCGCTGCGGCACGAAGAGCCAGATCGCATTCCTATCAGCGATTTTTTCTGGGGCAGCTTCATTGAACGCTGGCGCAAGGAACTTGGTCTGTCCGCCGATGCCAATCCCTATTACTACTACGACTTAGACTGGATCGTGACGGTGCCGAACATGGACCCTTGGATCCGCCCCTTCGAGACCCTCAAGGAGACCGCTGAGGAGGTCGTCGTGAAGACTGGCTTTGGCGCGATCATGCACAAGCATTTCGAGTTTCCCATGCCGGAGATGCGGGCGTGGGAGACCGATACCTTCGAGAAACTGGAGCGCGCCGTGTTCGACGATCCGCGCGACGGGCGGCGCTTCTTATCCGCCGGTGATAACCAAATCGCCGGCGTGGGCGATGGCTTCCAGCGTAACTCACCGGCCTGGCTCGACACTGTTAAGTCATTACACCCGGACTTCCCGGTCTATGGCAGTATGATAGAAGTCAGCGAGTGCCTGACGCGGTTGATTGGTCAGGAGAACACTATGCTATGGATGGCCGAATACCCGGAGCGCATCGGCGCAGTCATCAATCGCATCGGAGTTTTCTATCTCGACATGGCTAAGGCTGAGATAGAAGCCGGCGCGGGATGGCTCGACGGCTTCGTGATCTGGGGCGACGTGGCCTACAAGAAAGGCACCTTCATGTCGCCGCGCTACTGGCGGGAGTATTTCAAGCCGTGGGTCGCGCAGATGGCCGAAGCCGCGCACGCCGCCGGCCTGCCGGTGATCTACCACGGTTGCGGCAACGTGAAGGCTATCTTCCCCGATTACATTGAGATGGGCATTGACGCCTACAATCCGCTCGAAGTAAAAGCCGGCATGGATGTGGTGGCACTGCGCCAGCAATACGGCCATCGCATCGGCTTCTGCGGGAACAGCGACATGCAAGTCTGGGAAGGCGGCGACCGCGAGGCCATCCGGCGTGAAGTGTTGCGCAAACTGAACGCGGCGCGCGGCGGCGGCTACATCTTTCAGTCCGATCACTCGGTTAGCAGCGCGGTGTCCGGGCAGACTTATGACTATATCGTGAAGCTAGTGCGCGAATTCGGGAAGTATCCGATTCAGTTGCCGGCAGAGTTCACCGAAGCCATTTGAGCAAAAGAACCTATGAGATTACAACTTACCATTCGCAGTTGGGCCTTTGTCGCTGGCGGCTTGTTGGCCGCCGCCACCAGTCAGGCCCAGCTACCGTCTAACCCTCATCCGCTGCGCATCGGGGCGGACCAAGTTGGCGGCAATCAATTTCGCGGTACCATCGCCGCCGTGCGCCTCTACGGACGGGCGCTGTCACCCGGAGAACTTAGTCGGCTGGCTGCCGCTAACCCGAACGTCGGATCGCCTGTCTCCGACTTAGTCAGTGAATGGTTACTGGGCGGAACTAACGGACTATTCGCCAACCAACCCGCCTTGCCCGCCAGCGTTACCGGCGCGGTGACGGCAGCTAGAGACAACGGCCTGGCGTGCGCGCGGTTCGACGGCGGTTTCCTGAGTGTGCCAGACAGTCCGAAGCTGACCTTCCGGCGCGGCTTCACCGTCGAGGCTTGGATTCAACCGGCACTGGGCTGCAATGGTCGTATCGTGGATAAGATCACGCCCGGCGGTTCGGACGGCTTCCTCCTGGACACTTACCCCGGCGACGGGCTGCGGTTTATCGCGAGCAGCGAGACTATCGTCAGTCGGCTACCAGTTATCGGCTTTTCCGCCGGCGCGTGGTTGCACGTCGCGGCGACGGTTGACGCGAGCGGCACGGCGGCGCTCTTCGCCAACGGCAAACGTGTCGCGGGCACCGCCGCGGAAGAAGGAGTCACCTTCACCGGCGAAGCTCCGCCACCTAACCAGCCGCTCACACTCTGGTATCGCCAACCAGCGCGGCGCTGGGTCGAGGCGAGTGTTATCGGCAACGGCCGGCTGGGCGGCATGGTCTGGGGCGGCGTGGCGCAAGAGCGCATTGATCTCAACGAGGATACTCTTTGGTCCGGCGAGCCGTACGACAACCTCAACACCAATGGCCTGAAGGCGCTGCCCGTCATCCGCGCCTTGCTCCTCGCTGGCAAAAACTCCGAGGCGCAAGCGATGGTCGAGCAGAAGATGAACGCCCAGTACAACCAATGCTACCAGCCGCTCGGCGATTTGCAGATTACCTTTCCACTTACCGGTGAAGTAAAGAACTATCGCCGCGAGCTGGACTTGGAAACAGCCATCGCCCGGACAACCTTCGAGCACGGCGGCGCTAAGTTCACCCGCGAAGTCTTTGCCTCAAATCCCGGCCAGGCTATCATCGTGCGACTTACCAGTGACAAACCAGGGAAGATTTCCTTTACGGCGACGCTGAACAGTCAGTTGCGGCACACGGTCGTAGGACAGGCGTCGCGCCTGTCTCCATCTTCAATGAATAGTTGGACAGGCACGACGCCTGTCCTACGTTTGACCGGCCGCGCCCCAGCGCACGCCGATCCACACTACAAGGGTAGGGAAGTTGTTTACGACGACGCACCGGACGGCAAAGGCATGAGGTTCGAGACACGCCTCGCAGCGATGAACGAAGGTGGCTCGGTCAACGTCACAGACAAGGCCGTCGTCGCTGAGAACTGCGACAGTGTCACGCTCCTGTTAGTCGCCGCCACGAGTTACAACGGCCCGTTCAAGAGTCCGAGCAAGGAAGGCAAAGATCCCGCGAAGTGGTGCGACGATTATCTCGCGCCGGTTGCCGGGAAACCATTTACCCAGCTTCGCGCTCCCCACGTCGCCGATTACCAGCGTCTCTTTAGCCGTGTCTCCCTTAACCTCGGCCGCAGCGAAGCTGAGTCACTGCCGACCAATGTTCGTCTGAAGCAGTTCCAACCCGGCAGCGATCCTGCGCTGGCGGCGCTCTATTTCCAGTTTGGCCGTTACCTGCTCATCGCCGGCTCACGGCCCGGCACGCAGCCGTTGAACTTACAAGGTATCTGGAACAAGGACATCAACCCCGCTTGGTCTGCTAACTGGACACTCAACTGCAACGCCCAGATCAACTACTGGCCCGTCGAGGTCGCTAACCTTGCCGAGTGTCACGAGCCACTTATTGACCTTACTTCGGAAGTCAGCGTGGACGGCACTAACATCGCGAAGAATCTCTACGGGGTCGGCGGCTGGGTCATTCATCACAACACTGACATCTGGCGGCAGGCCGGGCCGGTGGCTGGCAGCGCCTGCTGGAGCGTCTTTCAAGGTGGCAGCGGATGGCTCTGCCAGCACGTCTGGGAACACTACGCCTTCAGCGGCGACACAAACTATCTCCGCCGCGTCTGGCCCGTGCTGGCCGGCGCGGCGCGCTTCTATCTCGACTCCATGATCGAAGAGCCGTCGCATCGCTGGCTCGTGACGGCGCCGGATGTGAATTTCGAGAATGCCTTCCGCAAGCCCGACGGCACCGGCGCGTGCTCCTGTTACGGCCCGACGGCGACAATGCAAATGGTCCGCGAACTGTTCAAGAACTGCGTCGCCGGCAGCCAGTTACTCGGCACCGACGACGCGCTCCGCACTGAAATCGAGCAAGCCCTGCCGCGCCTCGCGCCGATGCAGATCAGCCCGACCACCGGCGAACTTCAGGAGTGGGTCGAGGATTGGAAGCGCACGGCTGACTGTCAGGTGTTATCGAGTTGGGGCGCGATTTGCAGCGCCCAGATCACGCCGCGCGGCACCCCGGGCTTAGCCGCCGGATTGCGCAAGATTTTCGATGACGCGAAGTGGTGGAAGAGTGGTGCGGTCGGGAGCTGGCAAGGTTCTTTTCAAGCGAACAGTTATGCGCGCTTTCACGACGGTGACACCGCGCTGGGTGTGCTCGACGTTCACCTCCAGCGCGTCGTCAATCCGAACCTATCGGCTAACTTCTCCGGCATGGCGGAGTGGGAGATAGACGGCAACCTCGGTCTTACCGCCGCCGTCGCTGAGATGCTGCTGCAATCCCAGACCGGCGAGATAGAACTGTTACCCGCACTGCCCAAGACTTGGCGCACCGGCAGCGTGAAGGGTCTCCGGGCACGCGGCGGGTTTGAGTTAGACCTCGCCTGGCAGGATGGGAAGCTGGCTGCCGCCGGCATCCGCAGCGCCAAAGGCGGCGCGTGCCAGGTCCGCTATGGCGACAAGGTTGTTCAACTTAAACTCAAGCCCGGCGCTTCGGCGAGATTGAGCGAGGAACTGCTGGAGGTGGCCAAATGACGCTTCCAGGTTGGCTGAGCGAATTTCGGCTTTCTAGTTTCGTTCGGATTTCGGATTTACTGTCATGCCTCCGTTAGCCGCTAGTATCTTCTTTCACGCCATCGGTGCCACTGCGGCGGCCTGCTGCTATGTTCCGCAGAAGAAGGTCAAAGGCTGGTCGTGGCAATCCTATTGGCTAACTCAGGCCGCGTTTTGCTGGCTGATATTGCCGATAGTCGGCGCGTTCCTGACGGTGCCGGATTACTGGAAGGTGGTTCAGGCCGCACCCCGCGAAGCCATGCTGCGGACTTTTCTGTTAGGCGCGGCTTACGGCATCGGCGGCACCGCGTTTGGCGTGGCGATTCGCTATGTGGGCTTTTCCGTGACCTATGCGACCGCCATTGGCATTTCAACAGTGATGGGCACCGCCTACGCCATTGCCAAGGGGGGCACCACACTAACGGATGCTGCGGCGAACCTACACACCTTTCTCGCCAAGCCCGGCGCGGACTGGGTCGTCGCTGGTATCGTCATCGGGGTGGTGGGCGTTGTCGGCTGCGGCCTCGCCGGACGATGGAAGGAATGCGACCAAGCTCAAGCCGGCGGGACCATTGCCAGCAGTCGCAACCTACTCATCGGCCTCGCGCTTTGTCTGTTGGCCGGAGTCTTGTCGGCGGTGTATGGCATCTCACTTACTGAAGGCGCGCCGATTGCCAAGCTGGCCGAGAGTCGTGCGGCGGGGCATACTCTCCTGGGCATTGACGCCGCCACGTTTTGCAGTAATGCCATCTATCCTTTCGCCAATGCCGGCGCGTTCCTGACTACTGCCATCTACTGTCTGTTCCTCCACGCCCGCCATCGCACTCTGGGGGAACTTGTGGCCCTGCCGGAAGGCGGGGAGAAAGCCCGCCTCCCTATCAACTGGGCGATGGCCATCCTTACCGGCTGTCTGTGGTATGGACAGTTCTTTTTCTATGGCTTCGGTCACTTCTACATCTTGAAGGTCGCCGGCTTCGAGCAGACCTGCTGGGCCATCCACATGATCCTGCTTATTCTCTTGGGCACGCTGATCGGTGTCATCTTCAAGGAATGGAAAGGTTGCCAGCGCCGCACTTACGCCGCGCTGGGCCTGGCGCTGACGCTTCTGATTGCGGGCAAGCTGCTGTTGGACTACGGCAATTACCTCGGCACTCAGGTTGGGAAAGGTTAGACACTCGCTTATGAAACGCTACGGAATGGTGATCGGCGTTTACGCCGAGAAACTAGATGAATACCGGCAACTCCACGCCGCCGTCTGGCCGGACGTGCTGAGGATGATCCAGCAGTGTCACATCCAGAACTACTCGATCTATCTGCGCCAACTGGACGACGGCCAACACTACCTCTTCAGTTACTTCGAGTATGTCGGCGCTGACTTCACCGCTGACATGGCGAAGATGGCCGCCGATCCTACCACGCAGAAGTGGTGGGCCGTGTGCATTCCCTGTCAGAAGCCATTGGAGCAGCGCACCGCCGGCGAGTGGTGGGCCGGCATGGAGGAGGTGTTTCATCAGGATTGAATCCAAAATCCAAATGACGAATGAAGTCCGAAACCCGAATGACAAATCGCCGCCTCCTGCGGTTAGGTTCTGTGCCAAGTCTCGTGCCTGGTCCAAGCAAGAACTTAGCGGGTTTCGCGCTTCGGACTTCGTCATTCTTTCGTCATTCGTCATTTGTCATTTGGAATTCGGGTTGAATCAATATGAGTAAGTTCAACGAAACCATCCTGAGTTCACCCCACCGCCTGGCCTTACCGATTGCCGTGTATTCCGCGCTGGCGCTGACCGGCGCGAAACTCTCTGAATAGCCGACCGCCCCGGTTCGTCGGCGAGGTGGCTCACAGACTCGATTCTACTCTACTACTCCCATGACAACTGCCGCTCTGACCCGTCGCGAATTTCTCACTGCCACCACGGTTGCCCTCACGGCTGCCGCTCTGGCACCGCAGACCGCCGCTGCTGCCGCGACGGAGCGGCCCGCGTTGCCGGAACCTTCCGCGGCAAAGCTCCCCCGCTGGCGCGGGTTCAATCTGCTGGAGATGTTCAACGCCGATGGGAGCAAACCCTATGTGGAGACGGATTTCGAGTGGCTTGCGGAACTGGGTTTCAACTTCGTCCGGCTGCCAATGTCCTACCGCTGCTGGGTCGAGCAGGATGACTGGCTCAAGTTCAAGGAGCCGATGCTCCAGCGCGTGGACCTGGCCGTCGAGTACGGGCGCAAGCATGGCGTCCATGTGAATCTCAACCTGCATCGCGCCCCCGGCTATTGCGTCAACCCGCCCGCTGAACCGCTTGATCTCTTCGCCGACGAGCCGGCGCTGGACGCCTGCGCCCAGCACTGGGCGCTCTTTGCCAAACGGTTCAAAGGGGTTCCCAACCGGCAACTCAGCTTCGATCTCCTGAACGAGCCGAAAGATCTGCCCGAGGAGAAATACACCCGGATCGTCCGCCGCTTGATCGAAGCCATCCGCGCCGAGGATTCGCAGCGGCTCATCATCGCGGACGGCCTCAAGTGGGGCACTGTCCCCGTGCCCGCGCTCGCCAGTCTCGGCATCGCGCAGAGCACGCGGGGCTACGCGCCGTTCCAACTCACGCATTACCGGGCGTCGTGGGCGGCGGGGTCCGACAAGTTCCCGCTGCCCACCTGGCCGACTAAGTCCGGGGACACGATCACCTTCGACAAGGAGCGTCTGCGCCGCGAGAACATCGAACCTTGGCAAAAGCTCGCCGCCCAAGGTGTAGGCGTGCATGTCGGCGAATGGGGCGCCTACCGCTATACGCCGCACGCGGCCACCCTCGTCTGGATGCGTGACAATCTCGACCTGTGGCAATCCGTCGGCTGGGGTTGGGCGCTGTGGAATTTCCGCGGGGACTTCGGCGTGCTCGACAGCCGGCGCACGGACGTGACCTACGAGGACTGGCGCGGGCATAAGCTCGACCGGCAGATGCTCGAGACACTGCAAAAGGGTTGATGGCCAGTGGTGCCGTGCCGAGTCAGCTTCCTTGCGAGAACCAGATCGGCGCAGAAAGGGGGCAGTCCAGAATGGCGCTTAGATACGGCTAAGCCGTATCCAGGCAGATGAACTGACCACGGATTTCACGGATGGCACGGATAGGCAGGGTTTGGCAAGGGTCCTTGGCTGTCGCCAGCCAGTCACTATCTGGTGACTCAACCAGAGCGGAAGAAACCACCGTGCGGCCCCAGCCCATCTGCGGCATCCGTGAAATCCGTGGTCGGTCCTCTGAATAGTTACGGCTAAGTCTGAATCTCCAAGCCAAGGCGTCTTCCGCACGGCACTATTCCATACGGTGGAGCTGCCGCAGTGGGCCGGTGCATGGCTTCACTGGCCTTTTCTTGAACCCCGGCCCGAACTCCGGGCACCCATTGGTATCCCCAGCTTT
Organism: uncultured Verrucomicrobiota bacterium; assembly: GCA_903847485.1. Lineage (GTDB taxonomy): Bacteria > Verrucomicrobiota > Verrucomicrobiia > Limisphaerales > JAJXZI01 > CAINDV01. Next base: position 5,001 of record CAINDV010000586.1, on the reverse strand, counting down.
TCGCGCCGGCGGGCGACCGCTTTGACCGTGCAGCCCAGGCGTCGGGCCAGTTGATCGTCGGGCACCTTGCCCAACAGCGCGTCGGCGTCGGGAGTCCAATGGTAGCCATAACCGGGGATGCCCAGATGCTGTCTCCGGTCGCGCACATTCGAGAGCGTCCGCCCCAGCCGGAGGGCCAGTTCCCCATCCGGAGCGGTGCCCAGCAGCGCGTCCTCCGTGGGCGGCCAAGGCCGGGGAGGAAGGGATTTCTCCCCGCCGGGACGCAGGATGCCCAGCCGGCTGCGGCGATGCTGGACTGCCATTTTGCTGATCCCGAGGAGCATCGCCACCTGCTCATCGGGCCGCTCGCTCAGCACTTTGTCGTCGGCTGGCGTCCAGTGGTGCCGCTGCGGATCGAAAATGGGAATGCCGCGGGCGGCCCGGCGCGTTTTCACCGTGGCGGTGCTCCGCCGCAACCGCCGCGCCAGCCGCTGGTCGGACATTGTGCCCAGCAGTTCGTCCTCCTCGCGGCTCCAAGGTTGCCGGTGCGGGTGAAACGGCGGGATGCGAAATCGGTGCCGCCGCTCGGTGACGGCCTGCCGGCTACAGCCAAGGCTTTGGGCGAGGGCCTGGTCTGGTAAGGTGCCCAGCAGGCTATCGGTGCCGGCGGAGGTCAGGTTGCTGCCTGTCATACGGGTATGGTTTGAAACTAAATGGGCGGGGTTTTCACAGCTTGGCCGGGGCCGTGCTGGCGGGCTGGTTTTCCGGAGGGGGGCTTGCGCGCAGGCGTTGAGTCGGCGGGGGCCGCGCCGGCGAGTTGGGTCTGCGGATTCCAGCCGGGCGGCGGCGGGCGGCGGCGGGCGGCCCACTTCATCCCGGACTTCTTCCACGTCGTGCGCCAACTCTTGTGTGTGTGGCCGTGGTCGTCGTCCGAGACGCCAAACTGGAAGCCGCAGGACGGGCAGATTTCGTAGGAGCCACTGCCACGGCGACGGCGGGGCGGCTCGGCCAAACCCGGATAACCGCAAACTGGGCAGACGCAGGTCATATTATTTGAAGAAGTTTCTTCCTGAGTTTGATGATCTAGTTTTCCTCTCAGGCACCACCTTGGCACCTAGAGCGAGAGACGGTTTGAACTAAAACGACTCCGTTGTCAAGCGGGTTCAATCAGCGGCCCGAATTCCGGTATCCTGAAGTTGGTGGTGATCGGAACCGCCCGCTGAGGGCAGCGGGACGGGGTGGGGGGGACCGCAGCAATTCCTCGCGCAGGCTCCAGCCAAGACAGTGGCTCAGGAGGTCTGAAGCTGGTGTTGAGCAGGTTTCCAAGCCGGTAGCCGGGATAGACTAAGTGGTCGCAGGAGAAGACCTCGCCGGTGAGCTTGTTCAAGAAACCGGTGACAGTCCCGTCGCGGATGGTGGCCCGATAGCGGTCGGTCTCGACCGTGGAGCCTCTCGTATCGGCGGTGATGGGGCCGGCCCAGAGGCTCTGGGATAACGCAACCATACCGCCCAGCAGCAGCCAGAGGATGAATGGGTGGTGCCTCCGGTCTTTCGTGGCGGAAGGAGGGCGGTCCCAACTGCGAAGGGGCGATTCTGGGCGAATGGTTGTTTGTCAGTCTTCACCCTGCAACTCTGCGCGCAGCCGTTTCCGCCGTTCAGCATTGTTTGTCGGAACGCGGCAATTCTTCCAATGAACTCACCCACAAATCGCCGGAGTGCAGAGATGAACCTGTTTCCGTTCATCGCTGCGCTCCGGCGATTTGTGGGTGAGTTTATTGGAAGAATGGCGGAGAGCGACGTCCTTACCGGACCCTAGCCCGGGCGGGTGCCTTTTTGGACACAGCGGCGCGGATCCAATCCAGCTTGAGCACTCCACCGACGGAGACATTAAGACTAAGGAGTCCACAGGCACCGGCTTTGGCCGGCAAGTCGGCGGTGTAGGTGGGCGGGCTGCTGCCGGTGGTGGTCCAGGTCACCCGCTCGCCGTTCCACCACGCTGTCGGCGCGGCGGCGCTGAAAGTAAGGCGCAAGGCTTGCAGGCCGCTGTCGGCGGGAGCTTTGAGCGGGAGATGGCACTGCGATTGGCCGATCAGGCGATTGCTGATGAGGTCGCCAGCGGGCACGAGTTTGACGCCACCGGTCTGTGCTACGGCTCCCGCCTTGAACGCGGTTGGGTTCAGGAGGTCGCGGCGGGAAGTTACTTCGACCAGACGGCAGACGGCACCATTGATGGCGGGATCAAGGGAGCCGGGGGGCGGTTCGCGGAAGATCGCGACGACGAGGGAGTTGGTTTTCGCCGGCACGTCCCAGAGTTGCGTGCCGGCCGGCTGGGGCGGCACCGCTTCACCGTCCACCCAGAGTGCCTTGGGTTCGGCGGCGGCACTTAGGCGCAGGCCGGGGAAGTCACCACTGCCGGCGGCGAGAGGTTGGAGTTGGAGGAAGGCGAAGGTGTCATTGGCGAAGGCCTCCGTGACGCACACTGTTTCGGTGCGGGGCTGAAACACGCCTGGCGGACGCGGGAGGGCCGGATCCAAGCAATGAGTGACGGCAGGGTTAAGCCCAACCGGACCTTGGTCGTCGTAGCAAGGCCAGCCGAAAATGCCTGCTGCCACTGTGGCGCGGATAACTCCGTTCACGCGGCCGTAGTGGAGAATCTCTTGGCCGGATTGGATTTCTACGAAAGCCGATCCCCAAGGCTTAGCAGCGTAGCGGAAGTCCGTGCCGTCAGCGCCGTGGAAATAGGAGAACACCGCGCGCGACCAGTCTTCCGGGAAGACAGCGCGCAAGCCATGCTGGACGAACAACAGTGCCCGCCGGCGGTCCATCCAGACTTCGTTCACAGCTTGGTTGTAGGTGGTGGGTAGAGCTACGAAGTCGTATGCGCCCAGTGGCAGGGCCGCCAAATCCCCGCGGCCCTCCATCTGGTCCATGCCGTGGTGGAATGGCCCCGGGCCGCGTTCGGTAAAGTTCGACTGGTGCGGGAAGCCGAAGATGGCGGACTGCGGGCCGGGCAGGGCGTTCGAGATAGGCGAGGCACGCTTAGTACGCTGCCAGTTCATGCTACCGACCGGACCGATTTTCCCCTGGTAGCTGGGCACGCCCCAGATGATGCCGCAGCCCAGGCCCAGCGAAGCGCCGACGCTGTTGACTTCGTTTAAGTGTTCGGTGGCGTGCAGTGTGCCGGGATTTTCCGTGGCCGCCTTGTAAAAGTATTGTGCCATGCCTTGGGGCGAAGTCATGCCACCGGCCACCAAGCCGCGCGCGTCCAGCGGGCAGTGGTAGGTCTGGTCATGGTAAATGCCGTCGAAGCCGTAGTCCCGGATATACTCCTTCACCCAATCAAGGAACCAACGCTGCCAGTCCGGCTGCCAGAGATTGTGCTGATCGCGGTAGGGGAGCGAAGTGTTGTCGTCGGCCAGGAAAGGACTGCGCGTTATGGCGCGGGCGGAGAAAGTCACCGCGTCGCGCTCGCGGTCAGTCTGGGGATTGGGTGCCCACATTATCATGGGCTGGAGGTAGGCCATGACCTTGAGATTGGCGGACTTCCACGCGGCCATGTCCGAGCGGCAGCCAGGGTAGGGCGTGTTATTGGCGTGGTTCGCGTCGAAGCCGGCCCCGCGCACGGCGGGTGCCCAAGTGATGACTCGATCTAAGTCAAGCCCCGCGAAGTAACTCCGCAACATGCTGATGCCCCCGCCGTCCACCTTGTTCATGCCGTAGTTCATGAAGCTGAGATTAGTCACCCAGCTTGGCCGTGGTGCGAGTTTGACGTTGGCCAGACGCCAGGCGCGGAAGCGGGCCGCCGCCTGCGCCCAACTCTTGTCAAACGCCTGCATCCGCCATGTCACGGGCTTGGCCGACTTAAGCTGGCCGAAAGGCGGCGCGTTCAGGCCCATCACCGAGAGGCTCAAGCCGGCGTCGCTGACGCGGTAGAAAAGGGATTTGTAGGTCTTCAACTCGGCGTCCTGGCACCACAGACCCACGGCACCGGTAAGTTCACCGTTCAAAGCTAGGAAGGCATAATCCCAGTAGCCAGGCCACAAATTGGAGTAAAGTTTGCGCTGCATCTGCCGGTCCAGCCGCACGCCCTCGAAGATCGGCGCCTCCACCGTGACCGCCGGGGCGAGCGTACCGACGGCGAAGCCGCAGCCATAGACGCCAACCCGCGGCGATTCGGCCCCCGGAGTGATGAGTAAGTCGCCAGTGCCAGGCTCCACGCGCAACTCCAAGGTGAACGTCTCGTCGGCAAACCGCTGCGGGCCGCTGCTAAGCCCGCGATAGGTTAGTAAAGCCGCCTGTTCACCGCGGGCGGCAAAGGTGAAGTCACTCTGGCTGTCGGGAGAATGCTGGTTCGGCCAGTTAGTGTCGTTGGCGAATTCCCACCACGGCCACTCGAAGAGCAAATGCGCGGCGGTGCGCTCGGCGACGGTGTTCTGGGTGCCCAGTCCGCTGGGCAGGTTGGAACGCCACTCTTCCGGCGACGCGCTTGGCTTCACGTATTCCTCGCCGGTGAGCTTGTTCAAGAAACCGGTGACTGCCCCGTCGCGGATTGTGGCCCGATAGCGGTCAGTCTCGACTGTGGCTCCTCTCGCAGTGGCGGAGATTGGGCCGGCCCAGAGGCTCTGAGACCACGCCAACACGCCGCCCAGCAGCAGCCAGAGGATGAATGGGCGGCCGCCGCTGGCCCTTCGTGGTGCAAGAGGGTCAGTCCTGACTGCGAAAATGCGATTCCGAGCGAATGGTTGTTTTGGTTGTTTGTCAGTGTTCACATTGAAACTCTGCGCACGGCCGCTTCCGTTGTCCAGTACTGTTTGCCAGCAATTCACATTTTGGCGCGGAGTGCGGAACGGCCGCAGCCGCGAATGTCAGTCGGCACTGGTCTTGGGTTGCGGAGGAACTTAGCGCCGACTGACGTCGTCGGCTATACAGGAGCGCATAAATAACGCTACATCATGGCACTTAGAAAAACGGCTCGAGCAAACCTTCGATTTTCTCAGGCTGTTCCTGAATGTCGCCGAAGGT
>CAINDV010000585.1 GCA_903847485.1 uncultured Verrucomicrobiota bacterium | reverse complement strand
GTCACCGCCTTGATATAGGCGTAAATAGGTGAGTGGTGGATAAACCGCGTCAGCAACTCATTACTCGCCTGCAACGCCGCCTCGGCCCGCTTGCGCTCGGTGATGTCAGTGTGGGTGCCAAACATCATCAGCGGCTGGCCGGCGTAGGTGCACGTGATGACGCGCCCACGGTCGTGAACCCAGACCCAGTGCCCGGCCTTGTGCTGCATCCGACATTCGCAGTCGTAGTCCGGCAGTTCGCCCGCGAAGTGCCGCTCCAGCAAGGCGACGGACTGCTTCATATCCTCCGGGTGGGCCAGCCTTTCCCAGGTTTTGACACTAATGGGGGCTAACTCTGCGAGCGTGTAGCCGACAATCTCCGCCCACCGCTCGTTGCAGACCACGGCCCCCGTCTGGACGTTCCATTCCCAGGTGCCGACATGGGTGCCGGTGATGATACTCGCCAGCCGCCAGTGCGCGTCGAGCAGCGCCGCTCCCGCCTGCTTGCGCGCAGTAATGTTCCGCAGAAAAGCCACGAGTCGCCTACCCTCGGCGGGCCGGTATTGGACGCTAACTTCGACGTCGAAGGTGCTGCCATCCTTGCGGCGGTGCCGGGACTCGAAACGGTCTTCGCCCTGCGCCATGATCTTGTGAAAGTGGGCAGCGGTCACCGCCGCGGTTTCGTTGACCTCCAAGTCGGGGATGCGCATGGCCAGCAGTTCTGGCACGCTGTAGCCGCTCATCCGGGAATAGGTCTCATTCACTTCCAGCAGGCGGCCTTCCGCGTCCGCCAGCCAGAACCCGTCCATCGCCGTCTGGAGGATGTAGCGGTGCCGCTCCTCGCTCTCCCGCAGCGCCGCCTCGGCCTGTTTGCGCTCAGTGATGTCATCCAAAGCCACGACGACATGCCGGTGGCCAGCGATCAAGATATGTTCGGCGCCTACCCGGAGCCAGACCTTCTGCGGGCGACCGTCCCGGAGTAAGTCCATGGCCAGTTCCGCCCCATGCACGGCGGCTCCGCCAGCTATGATACTCTCCACTCCTTGGCGCAGCGTGCAGAGCCGACAGTCGGGCGCGTAACCGCAGCCCCGGGGATCTTCCGTGCGGTGGACGCAGCCCAAGGCGTCGCCCGGCTGCGGCGGGGGAGTAGGCACTAAGCTGTTACCATTCAGTTGGTGGTAGGGCAAGGCTCCGGCCGAGCCGTGCTGGGCTTGAGGCGAAGGAGTCTCCCCACTTAGTCCAGAGTCATTGCTCAGTGACTGGCCGCCGTCAGGGTGAGGGGCGGCGGAACCCGCGTCGGACGCGGCTCGGCCGGAGCCTTGCCCTACCACCGTCGGCAAAGCTACGGCTAAGTTGCCGGTTGCCAGAGCGGCCGCGGCCGCGTTGTACCGGACGACGCTCATCTTTTTATCAAGGACCAGCATGGCGACGGGCGAAGAGTCAAAGATGGCGTCGAGCTTAGTCGTCTCTGCTTGGAGGGCGGCGGTGCGTTCGGCTACGGCGCGTTCCAACGCTTGTTTCTCAGCGCGCAGTGCGTCCTCGGCGACCTTAATCCGCACCATGGTGCGGACTTGGGCCGCGAGCGCAATCGGCTCGACGGGTTGGTTAATAAAGCCATCGGCGCCTAAGTTCAAGGCTAGGACCTGGGTGGCGGCATTGGGCTTCTGGGCCGTCAGGAAGATGATGGGGATATGGCGGGTAACAGAGTGGTTCTTGAGCAGCTTGCAGACTTCGTAGCCGTCCATGCCGGGCATCTGTATCTCTAGGAGGATAGTATCGGGCTGATAGGTGCGGGCTAAGTCGAGGCCGGCCAGGCCGGTGGTGGCGGTCTTCACCTCACAGTCCGCCACATAGTTCTGAAGCATGGCGGTAAGGGCGATCAAGTTGTCTTCCCGGTCGTCAATGGCGAGGATTTTCATAGTTGTTCAGGGAACAGTGGCCGCATCCGTAAGTTGTCGGAGCGCCAGCTTGCAGCCCCAAGTGTGGAGGTAGGGAACGCCGGTGGCAAGCCGACGCTCCCGATTCAACCGAAGCTCCGAAGTGCAAACCACGAAAAACATGAAAGGAGTTGGCACCCTCGATCTCTCGTGCTGCACAAAACACGACCTCGCTGCTGGAGCCGATGGAACCTCGGCTGTTCGTGTATTTCGTGGTTCCTCTGAGGCTCTTCAAAACCCTGTAGGAGCCGACGTAAGGAGGCTTCGGAATCGCCGAAAACCAAGCCTCAGAACTCCTGAGCAGTGAGCACGAATCCGCAACTGGCAAGGAAACGAGCTGAGTCTAAGAGCCTGTTTGAAAAGTCGTCCAGCGGTAGGGCGAGGCCCCTGCCGAGCCGTTCGGCAAGATCGAATTGCCGCTGTCACTGAGGCTCGACGGG
>CAINDV010000584.1 GCA_903847485.1 uncultured Verrucomicrobiota bacterium | reverse complement strand
CGGCGATTAGCCGGTGGTTGAGCGCAGCGACACCACCGGAACACTGTCCTAAAAATACCTTCCGACCCCGGCAGGGGTCGCAGCCCCCCTTCAAATCTTCCTCCGCGCCTGCCTGGCGCAAACGAAACGCCAAACAGTTGCCAAAACAGCGCCGTCGTGTCCCGCCGTAATCTGTGGAGACGGATGGCGCGACCACCAACGCGCCTTCCGATTCGTGCGGTCCCTGTACTTCGAACGCGCCACCGCGCCCGGCGGTCCCCTTCGTCGCCAGTGCTGAGCGAAGGGGCATGCGCAACGATTCAAGCCTCGCCTATTGCCGATTGTCTATTCGGGATTGGCTATTGGCGATTCGAACCCGCTCCGACCCTCGCCATTTTGCTCCGAGACAGCTGCTTTGACGCTGTCACAAGTTTCGGTAGTCTGATTAAAATGAGCCTTGCAAAAAATCCATTCTCCTTAGCCGCTCCGCGCCGAGTAGCGAGGGAAACGGGGTCTAAAAGCAATTTCTTATCAATGGGTCAGTTCTGCGTCACGCCTACTCGGATAAACAGTTTTGGGGTGGCCGTTCCGGTTACGGTGGCGGTGACCGTGGTGAAGCCGGGCGACGGGATATTCGTCTGGGTGGTGAAAGTGGCCGTCGTGCCCGCACCGTCGGTTGCACCGTCCGGCAGGAAGCCTGCGAGGGCTTTCGACCATTGGTAGCCGGCCGTCAGGTTGCTGGCAGGCGTGGCGTTCTTCAGGTGGGTGAAGGTGAAGGTGTTGCCACTGACCGCACCGGCGACCAGACCGCCGCTCGGGAGGTTCGGGTTGGTGCCGAAAAAGTTCTCCACGCCGTTGGGGATCCCATCGCCGTCGGGGTCGTCGCCGAGGTCCCGATCGGCGGGAGCGAGGCCGAAGGCGGGATTGGAGATCCAAATGGAGAAGGTGTTGGTGTTGGTGGTGGTGAAGTCCCACGCAGTCGGGGTAGAGATTCCCGCAAAAGCGTCTCCGCCCGAGGTATCAACGACCGCGCCGGAGCCGATCAGAACGTAATAGCCGGCCCCGGAGGCAAGATTTGTGGTGGGATTGATCGTGAGGGTCTGGCCGTTGAAGGTGAGCCGGGGGGACGAAGTGACGTTGAAGCTCTCGACCGTGCTGTTGTCGGCGGTCCGATTGAGGGAGATGGTGCCAGCCGGGCCGGCCACGACGGGTTCGCTGAAGGTCGCCACGAGATTGGCACCAACGGGCACATTGGTCGCATTGTCCGTGGGAGTGGTGGCCACGATGACCGGGGCGGCAGCCGCAGGCACGAAAACTGCGAGAGCGTTTCTGTCGCCCGAAGGGGCACTGACCGTCCAAGTGTAATTGGAGGTGCCCGCCGTTGGCACAGTCTGGTAGCCCGCGTTACCGGCACATGAGCCCGAATCGCCGCTGTAAAGAGAGCTGGAAAAGGGACCGCTGATCGTGGGTGAGCCGTTGGATGTGTAGACGCCTGCCACGAAGCTCTCATCCACCGGAAGGGCCAGGCTGCCGGAAACGCCGGAGGAGGCCGAGGTTCTTGCGACACCACGCGCCGCGCCCACCAAGCTCAGTGCCCCGACGCGTGAACCGTTGGGGAGCGTCACGGGGAAGGTCACCACGATGTTGCCGGTGCCGGGAGTCGGGTCGTCGAGGTAGAGGACCGCCGAGTTTCTGCCGTTCGCGGAGCTCACCGCCACCGTGAAATTCTGGGTCCCGTTCCAGGTCGCGCTGATGCCCGGATTCGAGCTTTCCCAACTGGCTGCCAGGACCAGTTTGCGATTGCTGCCGGAAGCTACCGTGAAGCCGGTGAGGGTGTTGGTTAGGGAGGAGGCGCTCTGATATGCTTGGGCGCTGCCGGTGACCCCGATGAAGCCGGTGTCACCTGGGTCGAAGTTCAGCAGCAGATCCTGATAACCGGGATAGGAAACCGTGGCCAGATCCGTGCCATGAACCATTGAGAGATAGGGGCTGTCGTAGGTCTTGGTCGGGTTGAGGTTCACGGTGGTTCCGTTCACCCGCGGAGTGGTCTTGCTGTTGGCGTAGAAGGTGAAAGCATCGCCCGCCTCGCTGGTGTAGTTGAGTATGTTCGAAGCAAAGGTCAGCGCGTTGGCGATGACCGATGTCCTGAACGCGGCGAAGTCCGCATAGTTCGCCGCCTGGCCCATTTGGATGATGACCGGTGCCCAGATGTTGCTCATGGAAACATCCACCCCGTGAGCGGCGGCCGCCGCGGTGTAGGTGCCGCCCGCCGGACGGAGCGCGCAGTAGGCGTTGCCGCTTTGGAGAAACAACCAGCCACTGTTTTCAATTCGGGCGTCCCAGAGGTTTTGGGGAATGAAGGCCAACATGCCGTTGCCGCTG
>CAINDV010000583.1 GCA_903847485.1 uncultured Verrucomicrobiota bacterium | reverse complement strand
AGGGGACGACTTTTCAAACACGCTCTAAGGTCGCCGGGTCAGGGGACCCGGCCTACAGCAAAAGCGCGGTTCTGTAGGCCCGGTGCCCTCACCGGGCGGCCCACGCTGTTTCCTCGGGTCAGGAGTTCTAAGTCTGCAAGAGGTTGCGCCGGGCCGGAGACCGGCGCTCCGTCCGATTCCTAACCGCAAGGCCCGGGTTAGTGACCGCAGCCTTACCACTTCAACTGCGCGGCCTTCTGGCCATCCGGTTTGGGCATGAACAGGTCGTCCGCCGTCAGCCCACATTCCCGCAACATCTCGAAGCAGTAATCCAGCCGGCCCACGTCATCGCCGGTGTTATTAGTGCCAAAGGCAAACTTAGCGCCGGCTTGCTTGGCCATCCTTAGAAACGTCGGACTAGGAATCCGATACCGCGCGTTGATCTCGATGGCTACGCCGTGTGTCACGGCGGCGGCGATGACTTGGCGCATCCGCTCCGGCGTCCAGAGCGTGTCGTATTCCTTGGCGATTTCCTCCGGCAGGAAGGTAGGATTCACGTAGATGTCAATCGGCTCCTCGCTGAGTAGCTTGACCGTGCGCGCCACCAGCATGTCCATGAAGGCCTGCTTGTCGCCGACAGTCACTTCGTCCTTCATCCAGAGGCGGGTGCGCTTGCCGCTGGCGTCGAAGAAGGTCATGGCGTCCGTGAAGACATAGTCGAACTTACCCACAGCCTCGCGGGAGAACATCTTGACCCATTCGCGGCCCTCGGCCTGCATGCCAACAAAGACGGGTTGGCCGGCCACGGACTGGAGAAATCCCGCAATGCCCGCGTCGTTAGTGATGGAGAAGCCGACGCCGCAGTTCATGGCTATGCCGAAATTGATTCCAGTGGCTCGCGCCTGCTCCAGCGCCCCCGGCAGCGTGAGTCCGCCCTTCAAGTGGGCGTGGAAGTTCACCAGCGGGAAGTTGTCCCGGTTGAGTTTCAAAACCTGGCGCGCATAGTCATCCATTGCCGGCGCTGGCTGTAAGTCTGCGGCAGCAACGGGTCCGGCCAGTGGCCGGACCCGCAGATTTCTGAAGGCTACCAGGCTCTTCGGGTCGTGGCCTTGCAGCGCGAAGGTGCCATGCGCGAGGCGTCGCAAGCCGACAGCTTCTCCAGGCGATGCCGCCGGTTCCAAGTAATCCACCACCAGTGTGCCATTGAGTCGCACCTGGACGCGGTAACCGGAGACGCGGATGGCTAGGGTGAACCATTCGTCGTCGCGGACGATGGACTTGTATAGGTTGCGGATGCCGTAGAGACTGCCGGTCTTCTTGAACTCGTAGTAAGTGTCGTGCTTAGGCTGGGTATTGTTGATTTGCACCTTGAAACCGGTGCCGGGCCAGTTCGTCGGTTGGAAAGCGGTGTGGAAGTAAATGCCGGAGTTCGCGCCGGGCTGGCACCGCACTTCGGCTGAGAACTCGAAGTTCGTAAAATCCGCGCTGCCGCTCCCGATGTAAAACAGGTGCGAGCGCGGCCCTTCGGCGACTATCTCCCCTGCCCTGACTTGGAAAGTGTTCTGGCTCTCGCTGGCCTTCCAACCCGCCAGAGAGTGGCCGTCAAAGAGCGAAATCCATCCGTCTCCGTCAGCAGCCGTGGCTGGCCAGGTGAAGGTCAGAACCAATAAGAGGCTCGCCATGATGCGGCTCACAGATGCCGATTTCAGAATCGTGGCAATGGTAGGGCGACGCTCCTGCGGAGCCGCGACCGGAGCGGAGCGCCGACATTTTTGTCGGCGTGATCCTGGTCGCTGCTGACTCGCCGACAGAAATGTCGGCGCTCCGGTTCGGCACTGGTAGTGGGACAGGCATCCTGCCTGTCAGTCCGTGCGCTCTGCCACACGACAGCCCCTTTCCGGTGACCAAACCATGGACTGGCCGGCTGGAAGCCGGCCCCACTATGCGAAGTCAGT
>CAINDV010000582.1 GCA_903847485.1 uncultured Verrucomicrobiota bacterium | reverse complement strand
CGTTCAAGGTGAGACTAACGATCCAAGGCCAGGCGCAGATGCTCCGCACCCGGTCGCGATCCGCCGCCAGGCGTGGCAGACCCGCTTCCAAGGTGTGCATCACCCCGGTCATGTCTGAAAATACCCGGTTCGGAAATTCCTTCTCCCGAAGCTCATCCCACAGATGTTCCTGCGGATTGAGTTCCGGCGAATAGCCCGGCAAGCGGTGCAGGCAGATGTTCTCCGGCACCACCAGCGCCTTGGCGACAGGTGAACTGGCAACCGTCCACCGCCATGACGATGAAGTCCTCCGGGTGGGCGCCCTGACCTGTGCCAGGAAAACTCCCATCGCTTCGGTATTCATGACCGGGCCAATCCGCCAGTCCAGTTCTTCCTCCAGCGGGCTAACCGCGCCGTAAACATATTGGAACTCCCGTTCGTAGCCATTGTCCACCACCGGACGCTGCGGCGCGGGAGCCCAGCAGCGCCGCATCCGCACCCTCCGTCCAAAGCGGGCCTCGTCTTGAAACATTAACCGAACATGACGCCCCTTGACCACCTCGGGTGTCATTCTATTAGGGTGTATGACCGCAGAGCAACCGTTTCCGTTGGCACCCGACTGGACGGGGCCCGCATGCCCCTGTATTGTATCCTCACAGATACATTGCACCATGAAGCCCGATCTCGACGCCCTCCGCCTACAACAACAATCCCTCCTCGACCAAATGCAGGCCATCCACCGCCTGCGCCGCGGCTCCCTGAGCTGCCAGTTCTTCCCCGCCACCGGCCCTCGCGCCGCCCGCCGCGGCCCCTACTTCCTCCTCCAAGGCTCCGTCGGTGGGAAGAAGTTCTCCGAGCGCATCCCCCAGGACCAAGCCCCCCAGGTCCAACAAGACGTGGATCACTACCGCCGCTTCCAGGAGTTGACGGAGGAGTATGTCACCGTCACCGACCAACTCACTCGCGCCCAGGACGCCCACCCCGACTCAAAAAAAACTTCAGCCCCCGGAGGTCGCCAACGCCCAGTTCCGCGAAACCAACGCCTTCCTGAACCTTGTCCGCCAAGCCCTCGCCCGCCAAGGCGTCGGCCCTCTCGAAGCGGTCGAACTGGGCTTGCGCGAAGCCCTCTTTAAAGACGCCCGCGCCCTGCTCCAAACCCTCTACCGCCAGCCCGACCTCGCGTTGCCCGACCACGCCAGCCGGCCCGGCGAGCAAGCACATCCCGACCGGCCCAAGACCGTGCAGACGCTCTTCGGCCCCATCGAACTGCGCCGCACCTATTTTTATCATGCGGCCACCCACACCGGCCGCGCGCCCCTGGATCAGGCCCTGGGTTTGACCGGCAGTTTTTCGCCCGCGCTGGTCCGTCTCAGCGCCCGTGCCGCGGCCCAGGAAGGCTACGCGTCCGCCAGCGAAGACCTGCTGGCCCAGGCCGGCGTGGTCCTCGACGGTCGCCAGATCCAGCGCCTAGTCAACCTCGCCGCCCCGGCCGTGGCCGCGCAACTGGCTGCCGGGCCGTCCGCCAGCACGCAACCCATCCCGGTGATGTGCGTGGAAGTGGACGGCCCCGGCGTCCCCATGGTGGCGGAGGAACTGGCCGGCCGCGCGGGCAAACAGGCCGACGGCTCGGCCCGCACCCGCGAAGTCAAACTCGGCGCCGTCTTCACCCAGACCCAGACCGACGCGGAGGGAATGCCCGTGCGCGACCACGCCGCCACCACCTATGTGGGCAGCTTTGCGAGCGCGCCCGACTTCGGCTTGCGCCTGCGGGCCGAGGCCCGGCGCCGCGGCCTGGGCCAGGCGGCCAAAGTGGTTTTTCTCGGGGACGGCGCGGCCTGGATTTGGGAACTGGCCCGCGTCAACTTCCCCCTGGCGATCCTGATCCTCGACCTCTATCACGCCCTGGAACGACTGCACGAACTCTGCGCCGGCCTCTACGGCGCGGATAGTCCAGCGGCGGCCCAGTTGCAAACCACCTGGACGGCGATGCTCAAAGCCGACCAAGTGCGCGAGGTGATTGCGGCGGCCCGGCGCCGGTTGGCGCAACTGGGGCCGCAGACCGACGATACCCTGGAAAAGCAGATCGCCTATTTCGAGCATCACCAGGACAAGATGCGGTATCAGACATACCGGGCGCAGGGATTGTTTTACGGTTCGGGGGTGATTGAGGGCGGTTGTCGTTCCGTGGTAGGGCAGCGGCTCAAGGAGTCCGGGATGTTCTGGACCGCGGCCGGGGCGACCAGTGTGTTGACGCTGCGCGTGGCGCTCAAGAGTCGGCGCTGGGACGAGTGCTGGGACACGCTCCACGATTCGCACCACCTCCAAATCCGCCTGGCCGCCTGAACCCAGGTTACTCTGCGGTCATACACCCAAACTAGCCATTCATGCCGCGCCTTTCGCATTGGGGAAGCGCCATGCTTCCATTGGAGGATTGTCAATCCGCAGCCCGCTATCCCACCGTGCCGGGCGTGTTCCTCCGCAGAGACTGAAAGGTGTGGGCCTCTGCGAGCAGAGGCGTCGGGGACCGGGAAAGTGGCCAAGAAGTGGCTAAGCAAGAAATCTCAGAGAAACAAACTGGAAGGCCAGACCCTCACGATACCCTTGCAAACATTGGCTGAAATGAATGGCGCGTCCGACAGGACTCGAACCTGTAACCTTCTGATCCGAAGTCAGAAGCTCTATCCAATTGAGCTACGAACGCCCTCTTCCCCGTGGCGCTGCCAATGCGGGCGGCCCGCCCGGCAGCACCCGGGGATTGAAGCATAATTTCGCGACGAGTTAAAGAAAAATGGTTCTACCAACTGGCGAGTGACGGGTTCTCAGCGGGTCTGAGCGCCCGGCGGGGCTACGAACGGCGCGCGGCGAGCCGGCCGAATCTTGGTAGGTTGGACGGTGTTTGTCCCACCGGGGGTGCTACACCGG
>CAINDV010000581.1 GCA_903847485.1 uncultured Verrucomicrobiota bacterium | reverse complement strand
GCAAAAAGCTCCTCCACTTCAACGGCGGCCTCTTTGCCAGCGACACCGTCCTGCCCCTCAACGCCCTCCAGCTTGGCCTGCTGAAAAACGCCGCCCGGCAACAATGGGCCAGCGTGGAGCCAGCCATCTTCGGCACCCTGCTGGAACGCGCCTTGAACCCCGCCGAGCGCCACCAACTCGGCGCGCACTTCACGCCCCGCGCCTACGTCGAGCGCCTCGTCCTGCCCACCGTCATCGAGCCGCTCCGCGCCGAATGGGCCAACGTCCGCGCCGCCGCCCTCACCCACGCCCGCGCCGGCGACCTCCCCGCCGCCCGCGCCGAGGTCAACGCCTTCCACGAGCGCCTTTGCCAGCTCGTCGTGCTCGATCCCGCCTGCGGCTGCGGCAATTTCCTCTACGTCGCCTTGCAGCAGCTCAAAGTGCTGGAGGGCGAAGTCCTGGACGTGGCCGCGCAATTTGGCGAAAACTTCAAACTCGAACTCGCCACCCATACCGTGGACCCGCACCAGTTCCTGGGGCTGGAAATCAATCCCCGCGCCGCCGCCATCGCGGAGTTGGTGCTCTGGATCGGCTACCTGCAATGGCATTTCAAACTGCACGGCCAGCGCACCCCGCCCGAGCCGATCCTGCGCGCCTTCCAGAATATCCAGTGCCGCGACGCCGTGCTCAAATACGATGCGGTCCAGGAAGTCACCTGGCAGATGGCCCAGGAAAACCCCGACCTCCCCGGCCTGCCGGACAGCGTCCGGGTTGAGGCTCAGCGGCTGAATTCCCTGCGAGCCGTTCCCCCTCACCCTGGCCCTCTCCCGCCGGGAGAGGGAAACGCCACGACCCGCGTAAGTAAATCCGACGCGCCCGACTCCGCTCCCGCGCGGCCCCCGTTTCTCCCTCTCCCAGCGGGAGAGGGCAGGGGTGAGGGAAAAAACTCCGGTCAGCCAGAAACCTCCGGAGAAACTGCGGCGCTCTCCCGAGCCGCCGCTACGCCCGGCTCCCCGATTGGCAATCGGCAATTGGAAATTGGCAATGCCCCGCTCACCGTCTGGGACCGCCACAGCCTGAAGCCGGACCCGGTGACCGGCCGCGACGTGCCGGACGAAACCCGCCGCGTGCCCCTGCTCGCCTACCTCAACCCCCGCCCCGCCGACTGGCCGGCGGCTGACTTCATCGTCGGCAACCCGCCCTTCCTCGGCACGGCGCGGATGCGCGCCGACCTGGGCGATGGCTACGCCGAGACCCTCCGCGCCGCCTATCCCGAAGTGCCGGAATCCGCCGATTTCGTCCTCTACTGGTGGCACAAAGCCGCCGGACTCGTCCGCGCCGGCCAGGCCCGGCGCTTCGGCTTTATCACCACCAACAGCCTCCGCCAGACCTTCGCCCGCCGCGTGGTGCAATACCATCTGGATTGTAGGAGTCGAGGTAACGAGACTCTCACCTCTCAGGGGAAAAGTCCGCGCCTCCTTACGTCGGCTCCTACAGAGAAAGAGAAGGCGCCCCTCTCCATCGTCTTCGCCATCCCGGACCATCCGTGGGTGGACACGGCGGAAGGCGCGGCCGTGCGCATTGCCATGACCGTGGGCGTGGCCGGCGAACACCCCGGCGAACTCCTCGAAGTCGCCGCCGAACACCCGCAGGCCGACGGCTCGGAGCAAGTCGAGTTCCGGTCGCAGCGCGGAAAAATCTCCGCCGACCTCACCGTCGGGGCAAACCTGGCAGCGACCGTCGAACTGCAATCAAACGACGGGTTGGCAAATCGTGGTTTCTGTCTCTTCGGGGCGGGTTTCATCGTCAGTCCAGAAAAGGCAGCAGAGCTTGGTCTTGGCAAAATCCCTGGCTTGGAGAAACGCATCCGACCCTACAGAAACGGTAAAGACCTGACGGACGAGCCGCGTGGGGTCTTGGTCATTGATTTGTTCGGCATGACTGCGGAAGAAGTGCGGGGAAGTTACCCAGCGGCTTTCCAGCATGTCTTTACCCATGTAAAACCGGAGCGAGATGAGAACAAGCGACAGAGCCGCCGCGTCAACTGGTGGATCTTTGGCGAACCGAACAAGGAGTTGCGGAAGATGCTTGCGGGCTTGCCTCGTTACATCGCAACGACAGAAACGGCCAAGCACCGGATGTTTCAGTTCCTTGAAACCGACATTGCTCCCGACAACATGCTCGTCGCCATCGCCCTCGACGACGCTTTCCACCTCGGCGTTTTGAGCAGCCGGATTCACGTCGTCTTCGCGCTTGCGGCAGGCGGCAGGCTTGGCGTCGGCAACGACCCTCGTTACAACAAATCCCGCTGCTTCGATCCCTTCCCCTTCCCGCTGTGCGGCGAGGCGGAGCGGGGGCGCATCCGGGTGTTGGCGGAGGCATTGGACGCGCACCGCAAGCGCGTGCAGGCCCACCACCCCGGCCTCACCCTCACCGGCATGTACAACGTGCTGGAGAAACTCTGTAGGAGCCGACGTCAGGAGGCTTCCTCCGCCCTCACCGCTCCCCGTCTCGTTACCTCGACGCCTACAGCCGCTGGTAGCAGCCGACGTCAGGAGGCTCTAACTTCATCCCCAGACCGCCAAGAACTTAGTCAGAGTCTCGTTACCTCGACTCCTACAAACAGCGATTGTAGGAGCCGACGTGAGGAGGCTTCTCCCGATTCCCTCGCTCCTCGTCTCGTTACCTCGCCGCCTACAGCCGCCGGTAGTATCCCACGTCAGGAGGCTCAAACCCTCCCGCCGGACCAGCCCGAGCCTCCCCACGTCGGCTCCTACAACCTCACCCCCAAGGAACGCCTCATCCACGACCAGGGCCTCGTCTCCGTGCTGAAGCAATTGCACGACGACCTGGACGCCGCCGTCTTCGCCGCCTACGGCTGGCCAGCCACGCTCACCGACGCCGAAATCCTGGAGCGCCTCGTGGCCCTCAACGCCGCCCGCGCCGCCGAAGAAGCGCGCGGCGTCATCCACTGGCTCCGGCCAGAATACCAAACGCGGAGCGCGGAACGCGGAACGCGGAACCGGCAGGAAACGATGGAACTGCCCGAAGCCCCGGCCAAAACCAAGGCAGGGAAAACTCCGCGTTCCGCACTCCGCACTCCGCGCCCGCCCTGGCCGAAAGCCCTGGCAGCGCGGGTGCAAGCGGTGGAAGCGGCCTTGCACCAGCAAGGCGGACCGCTCACGCCCGCCGAACTGGCCGCGCTCCTCCCCGGCACCCCGCCCGACGCCGTAGCGGAAATCCTGGAAACTCTCGTCACCCTCGGCCGCGCCCGCCAGCAATGGGAGAAATTCACGCGATGAAAGGCCGGCCCGCCCAACTCCCCGCCGCCCCGCGCCCGCGCAGCCCGAAAGCCGGCGCTATCCCCGAAGCCGCCGACGCCATGCCGGACACGATTACCTACGACGCGACGAAAAAGCGCCTGCTGCTCGGCCCCGGCTACGTGGAAAACGTCGAACCGGCGGTGTGGAACTACGAAGTCTCCGGCCAGCAAGTCCTCCGGCAATGGTTCAGTTGCCGGAAGCAGAACCGCGAGCGTCCCCTCATCGGCGACCGCCGCCCGCCCTCGCCGCTGGGCAACCTCCAACCCGACCACTGGCTCGCCGAATACACCGCCGAACTCCTCAACGTCCTGAGCGTCCTCGGCCTCCTCACCGCCCTCGAACCCGCCCAAGCTAGCATGATGGAAAAGATTTGCTCCGGCCCGACGTTCCCAGTGGAAGACTTGCGCGCGGCAGAAGCATTCGAATTGCCGGCGGAGCCAGGGCGGAAAGCTCCGAAGGCTTCAGAGACGGACCTGTTTTCCGAAAACGGAGGAAAGTAAAATGACCAAACGCGCACCATTGGTTTGCCAGAACTCTTCCTTTGATTTGCATTTCAACTGAAACCGAAAGACTCCACCTATGACAAGCAACCAAGACTTCGAATACGATGTTTTCCTTAGCCACAACAGCAAGGACAAGGCCGCCGTGCGGAAACTCAAACGACTTCTCGCCGACCGGCGCCTTACGGTCTGGTACGACGAAGACGAGCTTCAGCCAGGCATTCCCTGGCAGAAGCTGCTTGAAATTGGAATCGAGTCTTCCGCAAGCGTGGCGGTGCTCGTCGGCAAAGACGGGTGCGGTCCGTGGGAGGGCGAGGAGATGCAAGGTGCTCTGCGCTTGGCGGTGAAAGACGAGCGCCCAGTCATTCCAGTGATGTTTCCCGGAGCGCCCAGCCAGCCCGACCTGCCATTGTTTCTTGGAAATCGTACCTGGGTGGACCTTCGCAGCGGCTTCTCAGCCGAAGGCATCGAGAAATTGATCTGGGGCATCACGGGTGCCAAACCCAAGAGCGGGAAGAAACAGGCAACACAGCCGCTGCAAACTCAACGGCCGGCTGCCAGGCCAGCAAAGGCTCAAGGAGGAATCATATTTGCCATCGGTAGCGGCAACCTAGAAACCCTCTTGAAGTGCGAACAACGGCTCACTTTGGGAGAAAAGCACGAGGTCGCGGTTGACAATCTTTGGGGCGGAAGTGCGGTCAACTTCTCCTCAAGGTTGCTCGCATCTGGTCTCCCCATTGTTCCGATCCTAGCCATCGGAAACGACGCGGCAGGGAAGAAGATCTGTGACGAGCTCGGTAAGAGCGCGGAGTCGGGGAAAGTCCCGCCGGAAATACGAGAGTACATCCGTAGCGGGAGTAGCCTCATGGAGGAGGTGGAAACCCCGACGTCAACCATTCTGGTTCATGGACGTGAGCGCACCATATTCAGGCCCAAGCTCCAGACTCGTCCGGGTTTCAACGACGGTTTCAAAGCTGCATTCAAAGCGATCTTCTCACGGTTCCAGGCGGAGCCCACTTCTCTGATCTTGGGGCATATTCCCACAGAGGGGAAGACGAGCCCCGCTCCCGGTGAATGCACGCGTTTCGTTTTGGGGCAGGTGCCGAAAACTGCTTTGGTCTATGGCGTCTTCGGCAGCACCCAACTGGCGTTATCCTGGAAATTCTGGGAGAATCTCCTGAGCCGTGTTGACGTTTTCCAGTGCAACATGGAGGAAGCAATGCGCTTCTTTGGGGTTAAAGGCAAGAAGGCGTCCTTGCGCTGGATTCTGGACTTCCTACGAAAACGTAAAATGACGGCTGTGCTGACGATGGATCGGTTTGGAGCAGTCGCAGTTTACAAGGGTGGCGATTTCTTCTGCATCGCTTGGCCCTTGATTCAAGGCGAGGAAGTGGTTGATAGCACCGGTGCTGGTGATGCGTTTGCCGCTGGCATGATGTCACGCCTGCACCCCAGCGGGGAAGGGCGAGGTTTTTCAGAGGCGCAATTCGAGAAGGCATTACATGAGGGGGCGATTTGGGCTGCTGCCGCTTGCACGACAATGGGTGGATGCGGCCGAGACCCAAGAGCGGAGCTACACAAGTTCCGCCATGACCACCCGCACATCGAGCAAATGCTTCCCGAACGCCGAAAGCTGGAGACATCCCTGGAGGTCATGAACTTCATCGATTTGGCCTACCACTGACCTCGCCTTTGGCCCACTTCCGTATAATCACCATGCAGTCCGTGTATGTGGGCAGCCCGGCGGGCGAACTAACGCCGATTGGTCGGCACGAAGATTCCAAGCGATGAAGAAGAAGCTGGTTCCAGCACCTGCGGCGTCCCTCACAAAGCTCCCGCATTCAGCGGTCACGAAAGCGGTTCACAAGTATCTGCCTGCCCTTCAGTCCGCGCTGGATGACTACGAAACGGAGCACCCCCACTGGCGGATTGAAGTCCTCGTTTCCCTGATCAAATGGTCGCTCAAAAGCCTGAAGCACTACATCGAGGAGGTTCACGACACGAAGATAACTTGGGCGGACCCCTTGGTTGAACTCCACTACCCAGTGGAGTGGAATTGGAAGCAGCCAGTTCATGGCGACACCACGCGCTCCGGGCTCACGTACGGCACATTCACCAAACAAAGCACGGCGACCAAAGCCGCAGCCCTCAAGACGGTGAGCAAGATCATGGTTGCCCAGCTCACCACCACCGCACTGGCCGACCTTACCAATGGGGTTTGGTATGACAAGCGGAAGGACTACTACACGCCGTTCCTGCCGCTGGATCTCAAGGCAGAACTTGATGCCGTGAAGAACCCGTGTGCGCGGCGGGCGGTGTTTGACGAACTCGCCCGGCCTTTCTCCATCGGCGCGGCGCGGATTGACTTGGATGACGCGAAGTTGAAGCCAGGGGCGCGGGTTCCAAAACGAGTGATCGAGCAGCTTGGTCGGACGGACATGGGCGGCATCCGTTTCACTGGCGATGTCAACGGGCGAGAGGTTGACATGGGATTGATTTTTGAAATCCAGCCGTTGATTGCCGATTACGACCAGAGGAAAGCATACCATCCAATCACCGTGGGCCTGGCCGCGCTGAATGGCAATGCCCGCCTGGTCGGTGGCGAACTGGTGCAAGACACTCCAGCCAATTGGCCCAAGCGCGACCGGCAGGAATTCTGGGATGGATTGTTGCGGGAGATGGACAAACTGACCACGCTGTTGATTCCCGAGGAGGAACAACAGAAGTCGGTGATCTTGTCCGTCAATGCCACGTTGAAGATCCCCGCGGAACATTGGCGGCCGAAAAATCAGAGCGCCGAATCCAAGAGAGTTGCAGACGCTCTCGCCCAGCTTGGTGAAGTCAGTGACCTCAAGGTGGAATCCACGGGGGACTATTATTCCTGTTTCATCAGCTACAGCCGCGAGGACAAAACGTTTGCCCGCTTGCTGCACGACCGCCTTCAGGGACGGGCATGGATTGTTGGCTCGACGAGCATCAACTACTGCCCGGCGATGATTTGCACGAGGGCATTGACCGGGGCATCCGGCTTTGGGACAAGGTGCTGCTCTGCGCATCCAGGTCGTCGCTCACCAATTGGTGGCTGGACGGCGAAATCAACCGCGCGTTCCAGAAAGAGGCGCAAATCATGAAGGAGCGCGGCAAGAAAGTCCTCGCCCTGATTCCGCTCAACCTGGACGGCTTCCTGTTCAGCGCGGACTACCAGAGCGGCAAGAAGGCGGAGATCACCAGTCGCGTCGCCGCCAACTTCGTCGGTTGGGAGAAAGACCACGCGCTGTTTGATCGCGAACCGGGACAGGTCATCCGCGCCTTGCGCACGGATGAAGCCGGGCGTGAGAAACCGCCGCCTGCGAAATTGTGAACACTGTTTTGTCACCACAGGAATGGAACTTCGACGGCGTGCCAGAGGGCGAACTGGCGGCTTGTTGTTTGTGGGAGTATGCGAGGGAGAGCAGTTCGTTCGCCCTTGCGTCCGTCCGCCACGCCGAAATGAGGCAAGAAATGTGCTCCGGGAAGCTGCGCGTTCCAGACGCGGAACCGGATCCGGAGTACGCAGCGTTTTTGGGTGCTTATTGGAATTCCGATGAAGGATACATGAGGTACTACGAGACGCTCAGACACCACGGCGGGCCGGCAGCCTTGCCCTGGCAATTGCTCCAAGCGGAGCGGCGAGGCGAGTTATGCCGGCAGGTTGGGGTTCATGAAGTCAGCCAGCCTCTCGCCCCTGCCAAGCGGCGGCAGTTGGAGGCCCTTTGGAAAGCGAACCTGGCGGAGTGGGAACCGGTGCGCAACCAGCCAGGTTACGACCCGGACGATGATTACATGGCGTGGGAGGAGAGTCTGCCGCAGGTGGAGGAACCCGGGCACGACGGCGAGCCGCACGGCGAAACCATTGCGGCGTTTGCGGTTGATTTCCGGAAGTTCAGCGACAAGCAGATTGGCGAGGTGTTTACAGCCTGGCTGAAGGCCAACCGGCCCAAGGACTCCCCTGAGCCGACCGGGCGTGGCCACAAGCCAGGCGATTGGCGGGCGAATCTCACGCGCCTGGCAGTGATGCGTTTGCTGGCCCGGTTCAGGGCGATGGAAATCGTTGACCCGAGGCGCAATCGGCTCCCGGACGTCTGGGAAACGAAGCAGTTTTCTGGGAGCAAATGGGCGGATGCCACCAAGTGGAATGATGCCCGGCGCGAGGCTGGCCGCTGTTTCCACGAGTTGTTTCCGTTCCTGCCGCCGGGGGAAAAGCCGCTGTCCTGGGAACGGCCGGCACCCGGCAAATAGCGTGGTATTTGGTGGGTAGCCGGCAAAGGCTGGTGTGTTTCGTGGGCTTGCGTGGCATTTTACGATGTCAGCATGATTCTAACACCAGTCCGTTCGTCCGCCATTCGTGCCGTAGGCTACGTTGGCGACACGCTGACCATCAAGTTCCACAGCGGCAGGGTTTACGACCATCCCGGCGTGCCCTATTCCGTCTATGCGGGCTTGATGCAGACCGCTTCCAAAGGCGGTTTTTACAACCGTTACATCCGCGGGAGGTATCGGTGATCGGTCCGCGTCTCCAACCTGGCATCCGACTCAATCCGACTAAATCCGACCTTTGAATACGAATCGCAACGGCAAAATCGCCCGGCTCCCGCGCGCCGTCCGGGAGGAGCTCAACCGCCGGCTCGACAATGGCGAGTCCGGCCGGCAACTGGTCGCCTGGCTCAACGCCCAGCCGGAAGTGCAGGCGGTGGTAGCCACGGTGTTTGGCGGCAAGGCTATCCGCGAGCAAAACCTGTCCGAGTGGAAACAGGGTGGTTACCGGGACTGGCTGGCGCGGCAGGAGGCCTTGGAGGTGGCCGGACGGTTGGGCGAGGACGCGGCGGAGTTGTCGGCCGACGGTCGTCCGCCGCTCACGGACACGCTGGCGCTCTGGCTGGCGGCGCGCTACGCGGTGGCCACGCGGCAGGTGGCCCAGGCGGAGGGCGCGGAGGGGTGGCGGCGGCTGCGCGAGCTGTGCGCGGACGTGGTGGAACTGCGCCGGGGCGACCATAGCGCGGAGCGGCTGCGGATTGACCGGGAGCGGCTGGAACTGGAGCGCCCGGCCAGCAAAAAGCGGCATGAGAAGCAGTTCTTGGAGTGGGCGGAAGAGCCGGAGAACAAAGAGAAGATCTGCGGCGTAATGATGTCACGCGAAGAGAGCGACCGCCGCATCTGCGAAATCTATGGCTGGGCGCCGCGGCCACCGAAGCGGACGCGGAAACGGCGCCGGAGGGCAGCCGCGCCCGCCGTGGCCGAGTCAAGCCTGGTCAAAGCAGGTCAAACCGAATTTAGCCCGAGCAACGCCAGCGAGCCGGAAGAAAACCTATGAATTCCAAGGCCAGAAACCAGTGCCGTGGAGCGGAAACCGGCGGGCTTAACGGAGGAAAGGTCCGTGGCGGTGGTGCCAGCCGACCTCCGCGCGCGGCCCCCGTTAGCGAAATATGACTTGCTTCCAGCCGTCGTATTACACACTTTGCCGCGCCACCGGGACGTGGTGCATGGACCGGAGAGAGCGGATGCAGTCCCGCACCGGTCTCAAGAAATTTTCGATGCGTTTCGTCAGGACAATCTGGTTGTTGCTCGTGGTCTTGGCCGCCGTCGCCGTTGCGCGGGGTGCCGAGGCCGTGAAGACTTCCGCCCATGAGACTAACGCGGTCGCCGTCGGCGGGCAGGTTCAGCCTGCGGCCCATCACGCGATTCCCAAGTACGCCGAGAAGCCGACCGACTCCTTTCCCATCACGAACTCCATGATCGCGACGTGGATCGTCGCGGCGTTGATCATCTGGCGTGCCCGTGGTGCCACCCGGCAGATGAAGGATGTGCCCGATAGCCGGCAGAATTTCTGGGAATGGATCGTGGAGAGTCTGCACACCTTCCTCGAAGGCATCATCGGCAAGGATTTGGTGCCGAAAACCTTCTGGTTCTTTGCCACGATTTTCCTATTCATCCTCACCACCAACTGGTTTGGGCTTCTGCCGGGCTTCGGCTCCATTGGCTGGGGGCACCAGACGCCGGATGGCTTTGTCGTCACCAAGCCGCTCCTGCGCGGTGGCAATGCCGACCTGAACATGACGGCCGCGATGGCGACGATTTTCATGGTCTGCTGGGTGTATTGGTCCTTGAAATTCGCCGGGATCAAAGGCGCTTTCCTCCACATTTTCGGGCCGAAGGGCGACAGCACAGGACTCATTCGCTACTTCATGATCGTGGTGTTCTTCCTCGTCGGCTTCTTGGAACTACTGTCCATCGCGTTCCGACCGGTGTCCTTGAGCTTCCGTCTTTACGGTAACATTTTTGCCGGCGAAAACCTGCTGGAAGCGATGGGCAGAGTGGTTACGGAGCCGGCTTGGGCGAAGGCGCTCTTCAGCGTGTTGCTGCCGGTGCCATTCTATTTCATGGAGCTGCTCGTGGGCTTCATTCAGGCGCTGGTGTTCATGCTCCTGACCGCCGTGTTCACGGCGTTGATGTGCTCCCACGAGGAAGACGAGCACGGGACTTGACCACGCCGAGCACTAACAAACCATTTCGGCGGTTTGACCGTGTTCAATCGCGGGAGCCGCTGAGCAAAGAAAGGTACATATCATGTTAACGCCAATGTTGGGAGAGATGACCGGCAGCATCGCCGTCGGCCTGGCCGGACTCGGTTCGGCCATCGGCGTCGGGCTGGTCGGCATGAAGGCCTCGGAAGCGGTGGGACGCAATCCCGGCGCGTTCGGCAAGGTCATCGTGCTGGCCGTGCTCGGCATGGCACTCGCGGAGGCCGTCGTGTTCTACGCGCTGTTCCTCGCCAAGTAAGACTCGGGGCGCGGGGCTGTGAGGCTCCGCGCCCGAACCCACTGACCACTGACTTATGCAGTCCTTTGTTCTCCTTGCGGGCATCGGGAGCGACCTCGCCGACACCGGGGCGCGTATCGCCACTGAATTCGGCCTGAACTGGTCGTATTTCATCGCCCAATGCCTGAGCTTTTCCATCGTCGCGTTCTGCCTGCACCGCTTCGCTTACCAGCCGATCCAGCGCGTGCTGGAAGACCGGAAGCGGCGCATTGCCGAGAGTCTCTCCAACGCGGACAAAATCAAGGACGAGTTGGCCAAGGCCGAAGAGCATCGCAAGCAGGCGCTGGCCGAAGCCGGCGCGCAAGCCAGCAAGATCATCGAAGAAGCCCGGGCTGTGGCGGAGAAGGAACTCGCCAAGCGTTCGCAAGAGGCCATCGCCACCGCCGAGCAGATCATTGCCAAGGCCCGCGAAGCGGCGGCGGCGGATCACGCCCGGATGCTGGGCGAGTTGAAGCGCGAAGTCGGCCGGTTGGTCGTCGAAACCACGGCGCGCGTCTCCGGCAAGGTGCTCACTATGGACGACCAGAGCCGCTTGATCGAGGAAACCAACAAGCAGGTCGCCGCCTAACTGTTCGCCCGCCGCCCCGATGAGCATCAACAAGCAGGCCCGCCGCGACGCCAAGCAGCTTTTCAAAGGCTGCCTGGTCGGTGGCGTGCTCGACGAAGCCCGTGTCCGGCAGACGGTTGCGGCGGTGATTGAGCGGAAACCGCGCGGCTATCTAAGCATCCTGAAGTTTTTCCAGCATCTCGTGCAACTGGAGATCGCGCGGCACACCGCCACCATCGAGAGTGCCGTCCCGCTCGCGCCGGCCCAGCAGGCCGCCGTGCAGGGGAATCTGGACCGCGTCTATGGCACTGGCCTGACGATGAATTTTTCGGCGAACCCGGCACTTATCGGCGGGATGCGCGTCCGCGTCGGCAGCGATGTGTTTGACGGCAGCGTCCGCGGCCGGTTGGAAGTGTTGCGGGAGAGTTTTTGACCGGGCGCCGAGCGCGACCGGGACCATGACGATTTGAACCTATGAGCAATTTGCTGCAAGAAATCGAAGCGCAGATCGCCGGTCTCAAGACCAGCGTGAACCGGCAGAACGTCGGCGTTGTCCGCCAGATCGGCGACGGCGTCGCGAAGGTAGAAGGTCTTACCGACGCGATGTACAATGAGATGCTGGACTTCGGCAACGGCATCACCGGCATCGTACTGAACCTCGAGGAAACCGAGGTCGGCTGCATTATCCTGGGCGATTACACGACGATCCACGAAGGCGAGGAGGTCAAGACTACCGGCAAGCTGCTCCAAGTGCCCGTCGGCAAGGAGTTACTCGGTCGCGTCGTCAACACTCTCGGCCAACCGATTGATGGCAAAGGACCGATCAATTCCACGGTGTCTTACCCAGTCGAAAAGATAGCTCCCGGCATCATCCGCCGTAAGTCCGTCAGCCAACCCATGCAGACCGGCATCATGGCGGTGGACGCGATGATTCCCATCGGCCGCGGCCAGCGCGAGTTGATCATCGGTGACCGTTCGACGGGCAAGACGACGCTCTGCATTGACACGATCATTAACAACGCCCGCTTGAACAAAGCCGCCGAGGAAGCCGGCGACAAGGACTACCGCCCGCTTTACTCGATCTATGTCGCCATCGGCCAGAAGCAATCTAATGTCGCCGATGTCATCCGCGTGCTCGAAGAGTCCGGGGCGATGCCTTACACCACCGTGGTGATGGCCGCCGCTTCCGACTCCGCCACTAACCAGTATCTCGCGCCGTTCGCCGGCTGTGCAATGGGCGAATGGTTCATTGATAACGGCCTCGACGCCCTGATCATTTACGACGATCTCTCTAAGCACGCCGTCGCCTACCGGCAGGTGGCGCTGGTGCTGAAGCGATCCCCCGGACGCGAGGCGTATCCCGGCGATGTGTTCTACCTGCACAGTCGCCTGTTGGAGCGCGCGGCCCGCGTCGGTGAGAAATACGGCAATGGCTCGCTGACCGCCCTGCCGATTATCGAGACTCAGGCCGGCGACGTTTCGGCTTACATTCCGACGAATGTCATCTCGATCACGGACGGGCAGATTTACTTGGAAACCGACTTGTTTTACCAGGGCATCCGGCCCGCCATCTCGGTCGGCTTGTCAGTGAGCCGCGTGGGTTCCGCCGCGCAGATCAAGGCCATGAAACAGGTCGCCGGCCGCATCAAAGGCGACTTAGCGCAGTTCCGTGAGTTGGCGGCGTTCGCGCAGTTCGGCTCCGATCTCGACGCTAAGACCCAGGCACAGTTGGAGCGGGGCAAGCGCATCGTCGAACTCTTCAAGCAGCCGCAATACAATCCGATCGTCTCGGAGATGCAGGTCGCTGTGCTCTGGGCGATTCAGAATAACTTCCTGGACGACGTCGCGGTGGACAAGATCAAGGACTTCCAAGCCAAACTCAGCGATTACCTGGCGACGCGGAAGCCTGAGTTACTGGCCAGTATCCGCAAGGAAAAGGCGCTAAGTGACGCCCTCACCGCGGCCTTGAAAGCGGCAGTGACAGAGTTCAAGCCTACTTACCGGTGATGCGGATCGAGTTCGCTGGTGCGATAGCCAACTAACCCAAGCCTGCCATGCCCAGAGCCGCCGCCATAGCCCCGCTGATCCCGCTGGAGGAGTTGATTCACTCCCTCCGCGGGCACCGGGTTATGCTGGACTCGGACTTAGCCCGGGTTTATCGCGTCACGACTGGGCAGTTAAACCAAGCCTTGAAGCGCAACCCGGATCGCTTCCCAGCCGACTTCGCATTTCAGCTTACCCGCCAAGAGTTTGCGACTTTGATATCACAGTCTGTGATATCAAAAACCGGCCGGGGCGGGCGACAGAAGCTTCCTTGGGTATTTACCGAGCACGGCACTCTCATGCTGGCGAGCGTGCTGAACAGCCCGGTGGCGGTGTCCGCCAGCGTGCGGGTCGTGCGGGCTTTCATTTTCCTGCGTGAGCAGTTGGCCGCGAACAGTGAGATGGCGCGGAAGTTGACTGAACTGGAAAGCCGCGTCAGCGGCCACGACGAGGCGGTCACGCGGCTCTTTGATGCGATCCGCCAACTTATTGAGCCACCGTTGCCCGCCGATCGCCGCCAGATCGGCTTACACATCCGTGAAACTTCCCCGCCTTATCGGGTAAGAAGCCGCTGCCGCAACTAATCTAACATGCCCAGCACCCGCGACATTCGTCGGCGCATCAAGTCGGTCAAAGGCACGGCCCAAATCACCAAGGCCATGCAGATGGTAGCCTCGTCGAAGATGCTCAAGGCTCAGGCGTCGGCCTTGAACGGTCGGCCCTTCGCCCAGTTGGCCCGCGTCATCATGCACCACGCCGCCTTAGCGGGCGCGAGCGATTTCACCCATCCGCTGCTAGAAGTCCGCGAAGTCCGCAAGCGCGCCGTCATTCTTGTCGGCACCGACAAGGGCCTGTGCGGCGGGCTTAACACGAACCTTTTCCGCGAAGCCGGCAAGTTCGACCCAGCGACGACCCAGTTCATCGCCGTGGGCCGGAAGGCGGCGCAATACCTAGTCCGCGCCAAACGCAAGTTGGTCGCCGAGTTCACCTACCACGACGTGCCGACCTACGGCGAGTGCCAAGCCATCGCGCAAGGGTCGCGGAGCTTGTTCGAGAAGGGCGAAGTGGACGAGGTGCAGGTGCTCTTTACGCGTTTCATCAACACTCTCTCGCAACGGCCCGAGGTCCGTCCACTGTTGCCAATGGGTGACATTCACGCCATGGCCAAGGCGCTGGCCGGCGGCAAGGAAGAGGTGCTCGATCAGGGGGCTGGCGATTACCTCTGGGAACCCTCTCCGGAGGAGGTGCTAAGTGGTCTGTTGAAGTTCCTGCTCGATTTTCAGATCGCCCAAGTGTTGCTGGAGGCCAAGGCTTCCGAGCACAGCGCGCGGATGGTGGCCATGAAGAACGCGACCGATAACGCCAAGCAACTTATCAAAGATCTTACGCTCGAATACAACAAGCTGCGCCAGTCGAACATCACGAAGGAACTGCTGGAAATCACCAGCGCGACGGCGGCGCTGGGCTAGACGCCCGGCGTGGTCTTAAGACTTACATTTCAAATCGCACATGAACAAAGGTAAAATCGTGCAGGTCATCGGCCCGGTGGTGGACGTGGAGTTCACCGGCCAGTTGCCCGCCATCTACAACGCCCTCACGGTGGCTTACGAGCTTCCGCTCCAAGGGCCGACCACCCTCACGCTCGAAGTGCAGGAGCACATGGGCGACCATTGGGTCCGTACCGTCGCCATGTCCACGACCGACGGCCTCAAGCGCGGCATGGAAGCTACCGACAGTGGCCAACCCATCTCTATGCCCGTTGGCGACTGTGTCATGGGTCGCGTGTTCAACGTCACCGGCGCGGCAGTGGACGAGCGCGGACCGGTCAACGCCGAGAAGTTTTACCCGATTCACCGCCCCGCTCCGCTGCTCGTGGACCAATCCACCACACCGCAGGTGCTCGTGACCGGCATCAAGGTAATTGACCTGATCAGCCCGTTCCTCAAGGGCGGCAAGGTCGGTGCGTTCGGCGGTGCCGGTGTCGGCAAGACCGTCGTCATCATGGAGTTGATCAATAACATCGCCAAGCTCCACGGCGGCGTCTCCGTGTTCGCCGGCGTTGGCGAGCGCACCCGCGAAGGCAACGATCTCTATACCGAAATGTCCGAGGCCGGTGTCATTAACCAGAAAGACCTCGGTAAGTCTAAGATCGCCCTCGTCTATGGCCAGATGAACGAGCCACCCGGTGCCCGTCTGCGCGTCGGCCTCTCCGGCCTCGCCATCACGGAATACTTCCGCGACGAGCGCAACCAGGACGTGCTGTTGTTCATTGACAACATCTTCCGCTTCTCGCAAGCGGGTTCGGAAGTGTCTGCCCTCTTAGGCCGCACGCCGAGCGCCGTCGGTTACCAGCCGACACTCGCCACGGAAATGGGCGACCTACAGGAGCGCATCACCTCGACGAAGAAAGGTTCCATCACCTCGTTCCAAGCCGTCTATGTGCCCGCCGACGATCTAACAGACCCGGCACCTGCTACGACTTTCGCGCACTTAGATGCGACCATCGTGCTGGACCGCGCCATCTCCGAGTTAGGCATCTATCCGGCGGTGGACCCGCTGTCCTCGACCTCGCGCGCTCTAACTCCCGAAAACGTGGGCCAGGAACACTACGACGTGGCCCGCGGCGTCCAGCGCGTGCTCCAGCGCTACAAAGACTTGCAAGACATCATCGCGATTCTCGGCATGGACGAGCTGGCTCCGGATGACAAGCTGCTCGTCTCCCGCGCTCGCAAGATTCAGCGCTTCCTCAGCCAGCCATTCTCGGTGGCCGAAGTCTTCACTGGCCGCCCTGGCAAGCAGGTGCCTGTGGCCGACACCGTTCGTGGCTTCAGGGAAATCCTCGACGGCAAGCACGACGCCGTGTCCGAAGCCAACTTCTTCATGAAGGGCGGTATTGAGGAAATCGCCGAGGCCTGAGTTAGTCTGTAGAGTTCAAGTCATAGCTTTGAACGCCACGAATCCTTCACCTCCATGAAACTCGAAGTCGTCACGCCGCAAGGCCAGGTCTATTCGCAAGACGTGGACATGGTCACCCTGCCCGGCGCGGAAGGTGAGATGGGCATTTACCCGCAGCACGCGCCACTCATCACGCTGCTGGGGGAAGGCGAGATCGTCGCCAAGCGGGGCGGACAGGAAGATCGCCTGCTGGTCACTCGCGGGTGCGCCGAAATCCTTCCCGACAAGGTCTCCATCCTTACCGTCTTCGCCGTGGACGAGGCGAACATTGACGAGAAAAAAGCCGACGAAGCCCGTGCCCGCGCCGAGGCTCGCCTTAAGAAGAACGACCTATCGCCGGAAGAAAACGCCCTCGTTCAAGCCGCGCTAACTCACTCACTGGCGCAACTCAACTTCAAGCGCCGGAAACGCGGCTGATCCGTCAGCCCTCTCTATGAACCTGGTAGTGGAACAGGCTTCCAGCCTGTTCGGGCCGAACCGACCGGAAGCCTGCTCCGCTACGCTGTCACTGTTTCGCCGGTTAGTGGTCCCGGTGCGCGGCTAAAGTTGGAGGTCGAGGCTACCCATGCACCTGCGCGCAAATTCGGCGACGCCCGCCGAGCCTGCCTGCCGTCCCTTTCCATCTGGGATCGTCTCCGAATCTGCGGGTAAGTTCCCCTTAGTCAGTGGGTAATTCGCCATGCCAAACTTCGATGCCTTGTGGGGAATGGCACTTACTTAGTGCATACAACTCACAACATAAATGGGTTACGTGCCGAGTAATTTACAAAGTCATTGAATCCGTTTTGACGATGTCCCTGTATTCATTGATGTTCTCAAGTTCGAGCGAACT
>CAINDV010000580.1 GCA_903847485.1 uncultured Verrucomicrobiota bacterium | reverse complement strand
TTGCTTGTTGGATATCCATTTTGAGTTGGTTCATCGCCGCGGAGGGTCCGGAAACGGACCCGCACCGCAACGATTTACCTCACCTCAAAATGGCTGGTTTTGATTCGCCCACTCGTGGCTGGTTTTCACCGCCCGCTGACACGGGAACGACGCAACGAACCGTAGTTCGGCTATCCAAGGGAAAGTTCGGTGATCGAGCTTTGGCGTGGTCGTCGCCGCTTCAGCCGGCCACTGAATCCACAGTGGCATCGCCGGCGCCGGTGCTGCCTGCCAGCCGACCTTTCCTTTGGGTAGAACAATCTCCCCGGCTTGTTCGAGTTCGAGGAGCAGACTCCTTGTCTGGTCGCGCTGGTCTGCACGTTCACGCCTTTCCGGGAAGGCGTGGTAGTATGCTTCTATGACGGTTTCAAGCTCTTGCCGACGATTCTTAGTGCGGCGGCGCTTGAGGGCAGCGAGGAATCTTTGGGCTTCTGGACTCATGCGGTTGCCGGACGATAACCCACGACAGCGGCTTCGATGGGCTTGTCGTCGTGGGTAACATGAAAATCACCGGTGCTCCGGCTCCGGGAACTGTTGCGGAGTCGCACGATGTGACCGAAGTGCTTCAACGCGGCGAAATCATTGATGCCGGTCGCGTAAATGAGCTGAACACCCATCTCGCGCGCAGTTTGCACCTGGAGGTTCACCAACTCAGCCAGCGTGGCTTTCCCGAAAGGATTATCGAGCAGTAACATGCCAGCGTCTTTGCCCCAGTTTGCGGAGTCTTTACCGCGATGTCGGGCACGAAGTCGCACGAGAACGCAGTAGAGGAGGATCGCGGTGGTGAGGCGCTCGCCGTCAGAGAACTTTGCGAGGCTGGTGATGTCATGCTGGGTTCCGTCTCGCTCCCACTGGGGCTTCAGAATCTTGATGGTGGGCGGGCGATTACCGCCGAGGGCCTGCAAACATCCGAACACCAGTTCCGCGCCCTTTGGGATGTTGGCCTCGGTGCCAAACCATTCGTCCACGCGCCGACTGAGCAGTGCTCGCCTTTCGACGGCATCAGGACGGCGGGCGATATGGATGTCGAGGAATGGCAAGTTGGCCCAGGCGCCCATGTTGCTCTTCATGGTGCTAACTTTGCTGGCTTGCTCACACCAGGAGCGAGCGCGGCTGGCCAGGTGCTCGATCTGGCTCACCACGAGATCCTTCTCCTCGTTCAAGCTGTCGAGTTGGTTTTGGGCCACGGCGACCTGTGTTTTGATGGCAGCGACATGCTCGTCCGTGTCAGCCCGGAGGTCATCGAAGTTCAAGCGGAGCAAACGGTCGCGGAATTCTATCTTCCGATGTTCATAACGGCTGTTGTGCAGGGCTTCTTGAATCTGTTTGTCGAAAAGGTCGTGCATCCTGCCCAAGTGCAAATCGATTTCCTTCCGCAGGTTCTTGCCACGCCGGAAAAGCTCGGTGACGAGTGTTTCGTTCTCCTCGTCGTTGTCGGAGAAGCCGGGGTGTCCTTGGGCTTCCGGCAGAATACCATCGAGTCGGCTGAGCATGGAACCGTATAGCTTGCCCCGGTGTCCAAGGTTGGTGCTGGCGAGTTCGGCAGCTTCGCTTCTCGCTCTGGCGTTATCTTCCTCAGTCTTCTCCGCCTTGATGCGTTCCTCAAGCTGCTCGACCAGGGTGCGGCACTCAGCGCTGGTGTTCTTTGGCCCGTAGTCTTCGTCGCTGATGGCACTGCCTTCGTTGTGACCCAAAGCGCGGGGGCGTTCTTGATTGGCCGCGTCGTGTTCCTGGCTGGCATTGGTCACTGCGGCGCTGGCTTGCGTCTTCTCGGCGAGGCTTTCCTGCCGGGCGGTTTCGATGTCGGGTGCGGTGGCGGCAAGTTCTATCTCTTCATCCGTGGCCTTCCCGCGGCGACGCCGAACCTCTTCGAGGTACGCTTGGCGGTTTCTCTCCATCTCCTCGATTCTGCCCGAGAGGGCGTCTTTCTGGATTTTGCCTTCGTAGGCGGCCAGGGCTGCACGAAATTCGGTTTCCGCCGTTTCTGGGTCCACCACCCCCATGTCAACCGGTCTTGGCCCGAGATACTCGTTCGGGAGTTGATCTCTACGCGTTAGACATTTTGTTTGCGACCGCTTGGCTTCAACTTCTGTGTTCCTGGCGGTATCCTCTTTGGCCTCCAGGTCTTGAATCTCGGTTCTGAGCCGGGTTAGTTGGAGTTCGCCAGCTTCGGCAAGGCGCTGGCTCTCTTTATACTGTTCCAGCCAGTGTTGTGCTTTGGCCTCGTGCTCGGCCAGGAAAGTTTCCAACTGGCTGATGTGATTATCGGCAGCCGCTTCCTTTTGAGCCAGACCGGCATCCATTTGGGCGAGCGTGCGAATCTGTGTCTGGAGGGCTTGCTCCTTCGTTTGCAGGTTCTGAATGTCCGTTTCGAGTTGGGTTTTGGCTCCGGCGGTATTTTGCTCTTCCCGCTGAAGTTGATGCCAGCGCTCCTGTGGCCACTTTTGATTGAAATTCTTTAAGCGGGCAATGGCGTCACTTAGGTTTGTTAGACGGTCCTTTAGTTCGCCTTGTTTGGCGCTTTGGTCGCCTCGGCGCTGCTGCAAAGCCATACGCATGGTTTCTGCTTCAGCTTTGCAGAACATGGCTCCTTCCTGGGGCAGAATTGTCTTACAGTCTGCTGGAGCGTGGCTCGACTGCTCCGCCCCGGCGCGGCTGATTGCTACTGGAGCTTTGATCGGCAGCCGTAAGTCCATCCCGCTCAACTTCTCCCATTCCGCCGGGATCTGAATCAGGATACCGCTCCAAATTGCCGGGGCATGGGCAAGCATCTGCCTGGCTTCCTCCTCGCTGTGGTGTTCAGCGAGCCACTCATAGGCGGGCATGGCGCCTTTGACGCCTTGTTTTTCCAACCATTCCGAGGCGAGTTCCAAATCCTGGCTTGGTGCCGCGAGGCCCTTGTGCGCCAGGGACCTTTCAGTTCGGGCATCTTCGAGAGCTTCGATCTGGTGGCGAACGAGCAGGTTTTGGGTGTTCTCGCGTTGATCCTCCAGGTTGCGCAGCAGTATCCCGCTGCGCGGGTCGCCCGGTTTTCCGGCACACAAATCGAGCACGCATTGGAGCTTGGCGATGGCCGTTTGTTCCTGTTCGGCCTGTCGGATTTCGCTGCGTAGGCGCTCAAGATCCCGTCCCTTGGCTTCGTTGCTCGTGCGTGTTGTGCGCAACGCAGTCTGCGTGGCGTCGAGTTGAGTTTGGGCTTCGACCTTGTCGCCGGCAGCCTTGCGCCTTTGTCCTTGGACTCCCCCCCGTTCACTGGTCCAGCGTTGCAGGCCTGCTTCAGGGTGTTCCTCCAGCGTGAGCGTTCCCTTGCTGCGCAGACGTTCACGCGCACTCTTGCGCTCTTCAAGTTTGCGGTCGGCTTCCTCATTCTTGGCCTTGGCCGTACTGATTGAACCGGTGACCTGCTCACGCTGATTCTGAAGCCTTTTGGATTCTCCCTTGGCCTCCTTAGCGACCTCCGAAGCGGCATCCGCGCGCTGTTTGGCTGCTGACGCCATAGTTTCCCAAGCGGCGGCGGTGGTGGCACCGAGTGCCCGCACAGCTTCAAACGCGGGGCGATGTTCTTCGCGGGCTGCCTCCAGCGCTTTCTCACACGTCTGTTTCTCAGCCTGGCATCTTACGGCTTTGACCCAAGGTACCGCAGCTTCCATTACTTCGGCACGGTGGTCGGCCAATTCACGATTCCGGATCGCTGCGTCGAGGGCGGCTTTGGATTCCTCGATCCGCAGCGTTTGGAATCGCCGGCGGTAGCCATCGGCATGGCGCACGAAGACATCGCGTTGTTTTCTGCGCGCTGCCCGCTCCGTCTCGGCGGTTTCCTTCTTCTTGGTTTCAGCCTGCTGCTGCGCGCTGAACTGGGCGATTCGGTCCTCAATTGACCTGGCGATTTTGCCTGTGTCGATTTTGACAGCAAGCTCCTCCTGTCGTTTGGCGGCGACTGTTTTGGATTCCACCGCAAACCGTTCCAATCCTTCCAGCACTTCCTTGCCGAAAGCCACGGCGGCCTCGCGGTCGGGTGTTTGAAGCACTTTGGCCCGCAGTGCCTCCAGGCTCTTTTCTTCTTCGGCCGTGCTCTCTTCGTCCACGATCAAGTCCAGGAAGAGACGGAGGAAGTCGTCGGCCGATTTCAGCTTGAACAGTTCGGCCGCGCCGCCTTCCTGCTTGTTCATCTTCAAGTGTGCCTCGAAGAGTTCCTGGTCCAGGCCCACCTTTTCGAGGTGGTCCCCCCATTCCTTTTGGTCAAGTGGAATGACGAGATCCAGCTTGCCCGAGGCCAGGTCAGCGGCCTTGCGCAGTCGCTCCAGGAGCTCGTCCATGGTTTTGGCCGGGTGGCCCGCTTTGAGTCCCAGCACCGGAACCTGATCAAAGCCATAGTCCGCGGTCGTCACGAAGCTGAAGAACTTGCGGGTTGTTTCCCCGTCCATGCACTTGATGGCTTGGCCGACGATTCGTCGTGCTGCGCCCATTTGGCCGGGGAACTCCCATTCGGTCATCACGACGCCCAGGTCGTTATTGCGCACGAAGTCAGCCAGGCCGCTATCTTTGCCGAGAAGCTTACCAAGGAAGTGCCGTTTGTCTGGGACGAGCGTGCTGTAAAGCAACGCGATCAACGTGGTCTTGCCGCCGCCGTTGCGCAACCAAAGCACACTGTCTTGCGCTTCGCCGGCTTTGGGATCGCGTAGGTCGATGGTGAGGGGGTTGAACCGCGCCGCGGCCAGCCCCAGTCCCGTCAGGTGAATTCTACAAAGTCTAGCCATGGTTTTTCTCTCCTTGGGCCGCGGCTTCGCGTGCCTCGCGAATCCGTTGCATCAGGGCCTCGTGGGCTCCGCTGATCATCCGGCGTGCTTGAATGCGGAACTGCGGCCGTGCCCGGTAGATTTTTTCACCCGCTTCGTCGCTTTCTTGAAGCAGCCCCTCCTTGGCGTATTTTTCCAGAACGAAGCGAATCCTAGCCCGGAGACTGGCTTGCCCCTCCTGTTCCGGGCTCGAAAGCAGGTGGTTGAAGCCTTCCATCGCTTCCTCGGTGGCCACATCCTTGAGGGTGCCAGCCGCTTTTAGGCTGTCGCAAGTTTCTCGCGTGTAGCGCACCAAGTCGCCGACTCGGATCTTGTGGGAAAGCGTGTCTTCTTCCTCCCCCAAACGCTCGGCACTGGGGTACACGTAGCCGACCAGCATGAAGTGAAGCAGTCCGTAGGCGGTGCGTTCTTTGACCGACGACATCCCTCGTCGGAAGTCGTCGAGCCTTGGCGCGAAGAAGCCTCCCGGCTCGGAGCCGAGCACGATTCCATATTGCGGTGACTCAGCAATCACGGTCAATTCCATAGCCTCAGCAATGTCCTCGACCACCCCCCGAAATCCTGATTCGCTCAGGTAGCGGCCGGTCAGGTGGCCATACTCGTCGTTGTTTGCCGGCGTGGTTGCCGGCCCCATCGCCAGCATCAGCAATCGGGCCGCCTGCGCTGCATCACTCAAGGTTTCCATCATCATTTTCCGCTCCTCTGGATCACCAGATCATCACCGTAGGCATCAGCCTCCACGAGGGCTTCCCCATCGCAGTTCACTTCGATGCCATCTTCGTTTCCTTCAAACCAGTGAGCCGCCCGTAGCAGGGCTAATTGGCGGGCCTCTGGCCTTTCGGAACCGATGGCAGCCAGCCATTCTGAGAGCCGCAAGGCACCGTCCAACCCCGCCAACGCTTCGTTGGCAGCGTGCTCGGCCTCCGGGCTGAACGCCTCTTCGTCGCCTCTGCCGTCTTCCAGGTCAGGCATTTGCGGTTCGGTGGGGACGATTTCATCGGCTTTGCGCTTCTGGAGCAAGCGCCCTACCGCCTCCTTCAAATCGGTGATGGCTGGCGGCGCGGGTGGATGCATCCGGTGCCAGTCGGTTTTGAAGTGGGTGTCGCTGTCTCGAATGGTCATCCGCAGCAGCGGGGCCAGCACGTCGCTGCTGGGATTTGGGTAGGCCGCCAGGCTGCTCTTGCGGAATTTCTGGAGGGAGTGCTCATGGAGGTATCGCTCGTCCGCGGCAATGACCACAGGCAGCAGTTGATTGTGTTTCTCGATGGCCCGTCGCAAGTGTTCGGCACCCTCCGCGAGCCGGTGCAGATCCGCCCCTTGAGCTTCTTCCTGACGGGCTTCGACTCCATTCAGCAACTCGTTCTCCGTGGCAAGCCTTTCCTGAATGTGAAGACGGGCCTGCTTCAGCTTGGGGATGACAATGTTGACCCAGTCCACGTTATCCACGTTTTGCTCAGCCGTTCGCAAAGCCCCCTCGATCGTCTTCTGGTATTGGATCGTTTGCGCAATCGCGCGCCGCGCCTCCTCCACCATGCGGTCGAGCTGTCCGTGCTTCAAAAAGTGCTTCATCACGGCCTCGGTGGCCGCCTGCTGGGCTTCGATGTCGATGCTCAGGCTTTGCAGGAACAAGTTGATGGCCTCGACACTGGCGAGGTAGCGGGGTTCGGCACCGGCTTCGATCTCGCGCAACTCGACCAACTTGAACACGGCCGTGGCCCACTCCACCTTCCCGTCCTCGGTGGCCCGCTGGTAGGGGATGCGGAAGGAATCTCTGGCCTTCTCGTTCGTCAGGTGGTCCAGCACAAACTCGGTGATTCTGTCTCGCATTGCGCTGGGAATCTCCGGCGAGCTTTTCTGGATTTCCCCGGCGACCGCGACTCCGATTTGGTGCCGCGATGCCCCCTGCCGCGAGCCGCCCATGTCCGTGATGATGGTCTCCAGCACTAAAGAGGCGATGCGGAATAGATCCAACCGATCCACCTGGAGGTCGCTGTAGTGCCCCTTGTTGGCGTCAAGGTCGTAAAGCGGTCGGAGCAACGCGAAGGACTTCGCGCGGCGATCCAGGGTGCTATCGGCGGGGTTCATTTACTGTCGGTCGTCTTGGCGAAGTTAGTGCGCCTTTGCTCTCCGGCAGCGACTCCACCTTTGCGTGGCAGAAACTCTAACAGAGGTGACATCCGCATCGATAAGGGCGAAAACACGCACACGGGGGTCCCACGCAGTGGCCTTGCTTTGAACTTGCAGGACGAAGTTGGTGGCTTCGCCCGTGTCGGTCCGCCGAATCTCGATGTACCGTCAATCCCCGCGTCGGAATGGCCGGTAGTCGGTGTCCACAAGTAGCCCATCTCGCCAACGATGGTTGCGATCAGGTTGATCCCCTGCTGACCGGTCAGCGACGTTCCTGGGACAATCTTCCCTCGGTGTGGTCTCATTGTTCGTATCGGCTATTCTCTTTTGCCATTTCCCAATCCAAGCACTCCGTTGAAATCGTATTTCGTTTCACATTCCGACTGCATGACCCTCAGTGGAACTGCCAACAAGATCGAAGCCTGGCGATTCAATCCACCCTCCCACAGTTTCTGCACAACGGCCGCAGCAGTGTCGCCATCGGCGAAAACATCGTCCACAATTAGCACGCTCTTGGCCTGATCCAATTTAGGAAACGGCTTTCTTGGCGTCATCCCCGCCGCCAACTCTGAAACGGAAGCCCCCTTGGCGGCGTTCTGACGCTTTCCGTTTACACAGTCATAATTGAAGGCCGCACGCAACGCGTGGGGATGCACTCGGGTTTCCTGCACGACCGCCTCTGGGCTAAACGGTTTGCCGAAAAATTGCTCGGCGACTTTGGCGACCTGCTGCTTCTGTTCCGCCAGCGTTCCAACGGAGACCATCGTTGCCGACGTGCCAATGCAGACGACCGGCAGCTTGGCCTTGGCGCGAATGCGGCGGATGAGTAATCCGACATCGGCTCCCTGCCGTCCGCGATACGTATGCAATTCATCGAACACGAGGAACCGAAGCTGGTCGTAAACGGCCGCCCGTAGATTTGCCTGGCTGCCTCGCGTCAGCAGCAGTTCCAGCATCATGTAGTTTGTGAGCAGAATGTGGGGCGGCTCCGCCTCCAACTCTTGGCGACGCGCGATGTCCTCCTGCCCGGTGAACTTGGCGAAGCGAATCGGGAACGCCTCCCCGCGAGCCAGGCGGTAGTTCTCGGCATACCGGCGCAGTTCCTCCTCCTGGGAATTCACGAGCGCGTTCAACGGATACACCACCACCGCTGTCACGCCCGGAGGAATGGGCGCGCCCAAGCGAAAGAGATGCTCGAAGATGGCCCCGATGTAGATGAGTGATTTGCCGGACCCGGTGCCGGAAGTGACGACGAAATCCGTGCCTGCGATGCCGAGCCGGATGGCCTCCATTTGATGCGCGAACAACTTGAACCCCCGGAATGCGTCCGCAACCTGCGGCGCAAAGACACCCGACTTGGCGAGAGTTTCGACTGGGCCAACGGTGGCGAATGCCGGGTTGAAGGCCAGCAGCGGTTCAGGCCAGAGATGCCCGTCCATCAGGTGCTGCTCGACTCGGCGACGCAGTTCATCGTCGGCAATGGTGACGAAACTACGAATGTAGCTGGCGTAGTCGTCAACGATCTGCCGATGAACACTGAAAATGCCCATGCCGTGAGTTGGGGGAAGCTACTGAATCGGGCGTTCCCCGACAATCAGGTTTATTGGCAAGACCGCTTGTTCGGACGAGGCAAACGGTGCCGATGCCGTATTGATGGCGCGCTGGAGCGGGCGGCCCCGGCTGCGCCTCTGAACGGAGGGTGCTTTGGCCGCCATCAGCGATGGGATGGGACGGCGGCAGAGCGGACGCGCTTGGACCAGCTCGGACGGGCCGTCGTTGTCGCTTCTGGGTGGAGCTGGCAGCCACGATTTGCCCAGAATCGATCTGGCTATCCACCGCCGGCCTTTGCTGGGAAAGGGAGGCCGGTCAGCGGTGAAGCGGGACCCTCAACGCTGACGTCGGCGAACGACCCGAGGTGGTGCAGGCTGCCGGCCTGCCAGATTCCCTCACTACTCGGCTCGTTGCAGAACCCCGCCCCCACCGATGCTTCGGCTAGGCTTGCGAACCAGGCGGCGGCGGGTCGCCGCAACCAAGCCTTTTGCGATCTTCCTCAGTCCAGTCCTGAAGGGGAGGTTCGTTTTCAATGCTGAAGTCCTGGGCCTGCGTGGCGTCCCTGGAGGGGCGGAGGTTGGCGAGCACCCAATCCCACGGCTTGTGGGCGAAATACGTCCCGGCCCTCGGGGTGCGGTGGAATCCGGCAAAGCCATGCTCTGGGCCGGCCGGCGGGAGGGTCATCAGGTCGGATGCCAGCACCGGCGGACCGAAATGCCGCGCAGCCCATTCGGCTGTTTCCATGTCGTCGAGCCGCAAGGCGGTCGTGTG
>CAINDV010000579.1 GCA_903847485.1 uncultured Verrucomicrobiota bacterium | reverse complement strand
GGCCAAAGGCGTGCAGGTCAATGACGACTAGGACATCGCCTTCCAGCACGACCACGCGCGGATGCACTTTCCGACGCCCAAGATGAATGCCCTGCGCGCGCTGCTCAGGGTCGGGCGAAACCTGGCGCTACGGGACATGTGGCCGGTGGCCGAAGCTGACCCACCGCGTGCCGCTTCCCGGCACCACGAGGCAAGCACCGGTTCAGCCACGCTGACCGGCGCCTGACCTGTCATCAATCATTCAAAGATTGAGTCGGGGCATTTCGCCCACCTGGGTCCGTTGAATCCATCTGGCTCACATGCCTTGCCCGACTTCGAATTCAGTTTTGGTCGAATGACTCGTCCGGCTCCGATCCGACGGTCGATGTCGACATTCGTCGCAGACGCCAGGTGCTGGGCGGAGAACCCAGGCCTCATCTCCGCCCAGGAAGCTGAACCGCAACTCGAGTCAGCCGCGATGGGCAAGGTCGATCTGACGGGCGTCGATGAACGGGACTTTCCTGGAGGCGCCGGCCGGTGCCGGTGAAGCCAGAGGCGAGAGCATAATGAGCCTAAAGATCTCCACCAAATCCCGCTGAATGGACAATTATCCACACCCATTCCAGACATGGGGAAAACCACAAAGGGCATGGAGAAGTCCTGCCGAGCTAGACTATTTCCCAAAATAAAGGTATCCATCCACCAGGAGTGCGCATCCAGCATCCCACACTCGTCTGGATGATCGTCGCATCAGGGGCCGCCTTGCTTGGCTCATGCGCAGGAAAGAGCCCATCTTCCGGCGGTACCCCCAGGAAGCGACACATCATCGACAGCGACAATCACGGAGTCCATCCATGCATTACGACCATGCGCTCAGGTGGCTGGTGGACGGGCACCTCCCGTTGGTCGGGTTCATCCTGAAAATCGTTGGCAATTCGATCAATCTCGGGCCTGTAATTCGACAAGAACGATGCCTGACCACTCTGACCCGCAAGAAACCAATGCCCTATATCCTCTGCTCCACGAACGTTGCCGCCATCTTCTTACTCGCCGCATCAATCTCCGCGGTGGAACCGGCAAAATACCGTCTGACGTTCGACGATGAGTTTACCTCGGAATTCAATCAGGATCGCTGGCAAACCACTGACTTTCATGGCATCCGGAACAATGGCGGCGATTTCCAGGCCCAGTGGTTCAGCGACCCACGCTCAGCCCCCAGCGGCTTTACGGCGTACAACCCCTTCATCCCGAGCGGAAATGGCTCGTTGAGCATTCAGGCTGATCGCACACCGGCCGGGGTCTACAGCCAAAAACTTCCCTTTGTTTCCGGAATGATCAGCACCGCCCACAAGTACACCCAGCGCTACGGCTATTTTGAACTGCGGGCAAAGCTGCCAACCGGTCCTGGTTTATGGTCCCGGTTCTGGCTCTTGACCGACAATGGGGCCTGGCCGGGCGAATACGATGTATTCGAAGTCCTCGGCAGGGACAATTCACCAGATCCCAAGAATTATTTCACGTATGCGATTCGTCAGACGACGCATTATTGGGATGCCTTGTCAGCGCATGGAATTGATGGTTCAGCATACCGGGGAATAAACCCATTTGATGGCAATTTCCACACCTATGGATTTCTTTGGAAGCCGGATTCAGTGACTTG
>CAINDV010000578.1 GCA_903847485.1 uncultured Verrucomicrobiota bacterium | reverse complement strand
GCTGGGAGAAGATTCCGAAGGCTCCGCAGGAGCGTCGCCCTACCAGAGCTGGAGTTTTCAAAGAGCATGAACCGCCTAACTAAACGGCAGTGCCCCGTCGGACGGGGAGAGACTTGCTGCGCCTCGGCGGCATATTCGCAGTTGTCTTGAGCGCAGCTTTGCGGCAACAATGGCGGCGTGCTTTTTGCAACCCGGTTGAAACCTTGAACCGAGCAAGCCGCCCATGCCCAAGCCAGAAACCATGACCTGCCGGGAGCGCGTCCTCACCGCGCTCAATCACGAGATTCCGGATCGCGTGCCGATTGACCTCGGCGGCAACCAGACCGGCATCCACAAGAATGCCTACCGCAATCTCGTCCAGCACCTCGGCCTGGCCGGTGAGGTGCGCATCATGGACGCCGTGCAGCAATTGGCCGTGCCGTGCGAGCCAGTGCTGGAGCGGCTTCATGTGGATACGCGCTACATCCGCGCCGGGGCGGCGGCCACTTGGCAGGGCGGCATCGTCCCGGCCACGCGCGACGGTCGCGGGTGGCAGGATCTCACCGACGAATTCGGCATCCGCTGGTCCATGCCCGACGATGCGCCGCATTACATGGACATCACGCTCCACCCGCTGGCCGACGCGAAGCTCAGCGACCTCGAGGATTATCCGTGGCCCAGAGGCGACGATCCGGGCCGGTTCGTGGGGCTGCGCGACCGGGCGCTGGCGCTGAGGAAAGATACGCCTTACGCCGTGGTCAGCGGCATCTCGGGCGTGGTCTATGAAATCTGCTGGTACCTGCGCGGTTTGGAACAATGGTTCTGCGATCTGATGACCACTCCGGAGTTCTGTGAAGCCATGCTCGACCAGACGCTCAAATTCTGGCTGGACTGGTTCCGCGTGTTCCTCGACGAAGTCGGCGATGTGGTGGATGTAATCATGATCGGCGACGACCTCGCCGGGCAGAACGGCCCGCTCTTCAACCCCGCCATCTACCGCCGCATCGTCAAGCCGCGCCACAAGCGCCTCGTGCGATACATCCGCTCCCGCACCCGCGCCA
The DNA here is from genome assembly GCA_903847485.1 of uncultured Verrucomicrobiota bacterium. Lineage (GTDB taxonomy): Bacteria > Verrucomicrobiota > Verrucomicrobiia > Limisphaerales > JAJXZI01 > CAINDV01. The sequence goes on along the minus strand of CAINDV010000578.1, from coordinate 1,413 downwards.
AGATCTGGTATCACACCTGCGGCTCCTGCGTGGACTTCATCCCGGAACTCATTGACAACGGCGTGCATATCCTGAATCCCGTGCAGATTAGCGCGCGCAACATGGCCCCGGCGGACCTCAAGCGCCGCTTCGGAAAGCAGCTCGCGTTCTGGGGCGGCGGCGTGGATGCCCAGCATATCCTGCCGCGGGGCACGCCGGAGGAAGTCGCGGCCAACGCCCGGCAGAACGTGCGGGCGCTTATGCCCGGCGGCGGCTACATCTTTAATAACTGCCATAACATCCAGGGCGAAGTCCCGCCTGAGAACATCCTGGCGATGTTCGACACCGCCTACGAATGCGGCTTCTACGACTGATGCCGGCGCGCGGCACGCTCGACTGAAGGCTCAAGTTCAAGCCGGCCATCGGCTCACGCTCACGCCCGCCGCCCGCGTTTCCGCCGCCGACAACCCAGCTTGGTCTTGAGCGCCGGATGCTTCTTGACCGCCACTCTGGCTGATCTCACTTTTTAGTGACTGGCCACCGCGAAGGAGATGGGGGGTTAAACCCAAACTCCGAAATAGACAGGCGGCGAAGAGTAGCGGGACAGGCATCCTGCCTGCCCAGTTGCGCGGTCAGTCACCGGGGAGATTTTTTCCGCAGGGCGAACCGCAACTGACCGGCTGGAAGCCGGTCCCACTACGCGGAGGCATTTCTACTTCGGAATTCGGGCTAATAAGTGCCCAAACGAGGCGTGCGGAACGCCGCGCCGGGCAGTTCCGGGTAAACAAGGGCGTCCGCCGCCCAGGCGGGGACGGCCCTGCCGTCTCGCGCCCCCTTTTCGGATAGGCTCTGGCTACTTGCCCGACTCCTGCTGGGCGAGGCGTTCAGTCCTTGGACTTCCCGGCAGATGGGAGGCAGCGTTCAAAGATCTCAGTTTCTTGCAGAGCCGTATCCAGCCTGGCAGGGCGAAAGAGAATAGCCCCGCGTTTCAACGCTGGGTTGAGGGCGCGCGGAAGGAACCAGTCCCGGCAGGGACGACAGAAAGGACGCTCCGGGACTTGCCCCCAACTTGGGCACCTAACCCAGCGTTGAAACGCTGGGCTACCGTCGAACGTCCCTCCGTGACTGAAATGCGCTTGTGCCAAACCTGATTTGTGCCCTCAGGGAGAATTGGTTTTGGGCTTGCGTTCATTGCGTGTCGAGAATCGGAGTTGGAGGCCGGCAGTCGGTGGCCGGCCCGCCACTCAGGTATCCACTCGCAGCGGTTGCACCCGCCAGACTTGCTCGCAGTAATCGCGGATGGAGCGGTCGGAGGAGAACTTACCCATCCGCGCGACGTTCAGGATGGACTTCCGCGTCCAGGCCGGCGGGTCGCGCCAGAGTGCGGTTACTTGCTCCTGACAGTCCACGTAAGCTTGATAGTCGGCGAGCACT
>CAINDV010000577.1 GCA_903847485.1 uncultured Verrucomicrobiota bacterium | reverse complement strand
TCGCGCGCCCCGTTTCCGATTTGCTGTCGCCATCACGCTGCTTCTTCACCAGCGTAGTTGAACCTTTTCAAGGATGGATGTCTAGCACTTTCTTTCTGTCAACGCCGGTCGGCCTGCGCTAACTGCCAGCCAAACGCCTTGGGGCCGATCCAGTCAGCCCACACCCCACCTTCGGTAACATTCTTTTTGAGTATAATCGTGAGTCGCCGATCACAGCGAAACCGGTTTGCCTCCCGCGCGCTGGCGGCGAAATTCAGGCCTTCACCTGGCCGAGCTTGTGAATTTCCGGCCAGAGCGGTTGCAAATCCTCGTCGCCCAGCGCCATGGCGCAAAGGCGGGGCGCGTCGCTGGTCTTGAGCGCGCGATGAAACCAGTCGCGGGCTTCGTCGAGCTTGCCTAGGAGACAGGCGTAGCAGGCGAGGTTGTAGGGGATGATTTGCTCCTCGGGAAACTGCGGGTAGGCCGGCAGCAGCGCGTTCCACGCTGCTTCCACGCCCCCGCCCTCCGGCAGGCGGCGCAGCGCGTAAGACCGATGCAGCCAGCCGGAGGGCAGGTCGGGAGCGGTAGTCAGCAACTCTTGGGCGACGCGCAGGGCAGCGGGCCAGTCGTCTTGGCCGGCGCACACCACCCAGCGCACATCAAGGACGTCGGGGTGTTGCTGGAACTCCGGGCGGATGGCGTCCAGCTCCGCCTCGGCTTCGCGGGGATTGCCCAAGCCCAGCCACCCGGCGGCGGCGGCAAAGCAATGAGTGTCCGGAGGCGCCAGCGGCGGGTAGGATCTCATGCTGCCCAGGCCGGGAAAATCAAGCCGCCTTCCGGGTGGTCTTGCGGCGCAGCATGGGCGGGACTTCGCCGGCCACGACGGCGCGGTTGATCGTGATAGCGGCGATGTCGGAATCGCCGGGCACGTCATACATCACGTCGAGCATGAGTTTTTCGAGCAGGCCGCGGAGCGCACGGGCACCGGTGCCTTTCTTGAGAGCTTGGACGGCGAGTTCGCGCAGCGCGTCGGGAGTGAAGTCCAGCTCCACGCCTTCCATTGCCATCAGCTTGGCAAACTGCTTGGTCAGCGCGTTCTTGGTGTCAGTCAGGATCGCCACGAGTTGGTCCTCGGTAAGTTCCGACAGCACGGTGAACATGGGCAGGCGGCCGACAAACTCCGGGATGAAGCCGAAGCGCAGCAAATCTTCCGGCTCGACCAAGTCCAGGACGCGGGTGCGGTCGGCAGGTGCGAGGCGCTCTTGTTCATCCACGGCGGCAAAGCCGATGACTTTGTGGCCGAGACGGCGCTCGACGATTTTTTCCAAGCCCACGAAGGCTCCGCCGCAGATGAAGAGGATGTCCGTGGTGTCCACACGGATGTATTCCTGCTGCGGATGTTTGCGTCCGCCTTGCGGCGGCACGGAGCAGACGGTGCCTTCCAGAATCTTGAGCAAGCCTTGCTGCACGCCTTCGCCGGAGACATCGCGGGTGATCGAGGGGCCATCCTGCTTGCGCGTGATCTTGTCAATTTCGTCAATGTAAACGATGCCGCGCTGGGCGCGCTTCACGTCGTAGTCGGAAGCTTGGAGCAGGCGGAGAATGATGTTCTCCACGTCCTCGCCGACGTAGCCGGCCTCGGTGAGCGTGGTGGCGTCGGCGATGGCGAACGGCACGTCGAGGATCTTCGCCAGCGTGCGGGCAAGCAGCGTCTTGCCGGAGCCGGTCGGCCCGAGCATGAGGATGTTGCTCTTCTCCAAGTCCACTTCCGGGTAGGGATCGTCGGAGCGGAGAATGCCATCGGTGATGGCGTCGTCCTGGAGCTTCTGCTTGCGGAGGATGCGCTTGAAATGGTTGTGGACGGCGACTGACAGCGTTTTCTTGGCGTGCTCCTGGCCGATGCAGTGGAAGTCTAGTTGCGCCTTGATGTCGGCGGGCCGGGGGACGGAGGTGATCGGGCGGGCCTTGGCCTTCTCCTTGAGCAGCGCCGCCTCGGTATCGAGGATGTTTTTGCACAGGACAATGCAGTTGTCGCAGATGTAAACGCCGGGGCCGGAGATGAGCTTCCGCACTTCGGTGTGGGACTTCCCGCAGAAGCTGCAGGCGGTCAAGCTGGTGGGGCGGGTGGCCATGAGCAGAGTCGGGGCGGCGGCTTAAGGGATGACGGCAGTTTTTTCCATCAATCCCGCAACGTCCTTGCGCGACTTCACGACGGCGTCCACCAAGCCGTAGGCTTTGGCCTCGTCGGCGGACATGAAGTTGTCGCGGTCGGTGGACTTGCCGATTTCGTCCACAGTTTTGCCGCAGTGCTTGGCGAGAATTTCGTTGAGGCGGTCCTTGAGGCGGAGGATTTCGCGGGCCTGGATGCTGATGTCAGTCGCCTGGCCTTGCACGCCGCCCCACGGTTGGTGGATCATGATGCGGGCGTTGGGCAAAGCGTAGCGTTTGCCAGCCGTGCCGGCGCAGAGCAACACCGCGCCCATGCTGGCCGCCTGACCGATGCAGTAGGTGTTCACGTCGCAGGTGAGGAACTGCAGGGTGTCGTAGATCGCCAGGCCGGCGGTGACGCTGCCGCCGGGAGAGTTGATGTAAAGGTGGATGTCCTTCTTGGCGTCGTTCATCTGCAAGAACAGGAGCTGGGCAATGATGAGATTCGACACCATATCGTCCACGGGCGTGCCCAGAAAGATGATGCGATCCACGAGCAGCCGCGAGAAAATGTCGTAGCCGCGCTCACCGCGGCCGGTTTGCTCGACGACCATTGGAACTAGAAAATTGTTTGTTTCCATAGAAAATGACTTTGTGACGGCGGGCGGAACGTAGGGGAGGGGCGGGGGAGCGTCAAGCGCGACGGGCGGCGGCGCGGCACTTCTTCCAATGAACTCACCCACAAATCGCCGGAGCGCAGCAATGAACGGAAACAGGTTCATCGGCCCTGCCACGCGCCCAGGGCGCTTGGCCTGCTCATTTTGGCTTGGAGCACGGACACACTTGTCCGCAGGAGCGCGAACTTGGTGCCAAGTGAACAGGAATGTCCGCGCTCCGCCAAAGACGAGCTGCGCTTTTTCTCGATTTAGAAAAAAGGTTTTACATCCCCCCACGACCAGCGCAGACTCTTGTCCGCGATACAAATCTAGCAAATCACAACACTATGAAATACCTCACCCCCATCGGGGCCCTTGCCACCATGCTCTCTGCCGGCAGCCTGCTGCACGCGGAGATACCCGTTAAAGCGGGAGATAAAGTGGCTTTCCTCGGAGACTCCATCACCGAGGGCGGCCAGAACAGCCCCGGCGGCTACGTGCAGCTTGTCAGCAGCGGGCTGGCGGCTAACGGCGTGAACATCCAAATCGTCGGGGCCGGCATCAGCGGGCACAAATCCAACGACATGCTCAAGCGGCTGGACCGTGATGTTTTGGGCAAGCAACCGCAATGGATGACCTTGAGCTGTGGCGTCAATGACGTCTGGCACGGCGCGAATGGCGTGCCGCTGGAGGACTACAAGAAAAACATCACCGCGATCGTGGACCAGGCCCAGGCGGCGGGAGTGAAGGTTGTCATTCTTACCTCGACCATGATCGGTGAGGACCAGCCGAATCCCAATAATCAGAAGCTCGCGAGCTACAACGCATTCCTCCGCACGCTGGCCACGGAAAAGAACTGCCGGTTTGCCGATCTCAATGCCGAAATGCAGGCAGCGATCGCCGAAGCGGCGAAGACGCGGCCCAAGCCCGGCAACTACCTCACCACCGACGGCGTCCACATGGCCTTCGCTGGGAACCAGATGATGGCTGTGGGCGTTCTCAAGGGCTTTGGCCTCGATGCCGCGGAAGTGGCGAAGGCCAGCAACGCCTGGCTCGACATTCCGGATGCCACTCAAGTGTCCTCAAGAGTGGGTCTCACCCTGCGGCAGGCCAATCAACTCGACAAATTGGCGGCCGAGCGAAAGGTGAGCGTGAACAGCTTGGTGAACGCGCAGTTCAGCAAGGCCGTGCAGGCGCTCCTCAAAACCGAGGGCCGCTAACCTCACCGGCGAACCGGTGCCAGGCTCTCTTCCGTGAAAACGCGCGCTCTTACCCTCCTGGCGCTGTTCGCCTTGGGTTGCATCGGGGCCGCTGCCGAGGCCCCGGCCAAGAAGCCGAACATCGTCGTAATCGTCGCCGACGACATGGGGTTTTCGGATGTCGGCTGCTACGGCGGTGAAATCCAGACGCCCAACCTCGACCAGTTGGCCCGGAACGGCCTGCGTTTCACCCAGTTTTACAACACGGCCCGCTGCTGGCCTTCCCGCGCGGCGATTCTCACCGGCTACTACGCCCAGCAGGTGCGGCGCGACACGTTGCCTGGCGTGAAGAGCGGCAACGCCGGGAAGCGCCCAGCCTGGGCGAGCTTGCTGCCCACAATGCTGAGACCGCTGGGCTATCGCTCGTATCAGTCCGGAAAGTGGCATGTGGACGGACAGCCGTTGCGAAACGGTTTCGACCACTCCTATTCGATCAACGACCACGACCGCTATTTCAACCCGCAACTGCACACCCTGGATGACCAACCCCTGCCCCCTGTGAAGCTTGGCAGCGGTTACTACGCCACCACCGCCATCGCCCAGCACGCCATAGACATGCTGGCCGAGCACCAAGCTCAACACCGTGATCAGCCGTTCTTCCTTTACCTGGCCTTCATCGCCCCGCACTTTCCCCTGCACGCACTGCCCGAGGACATCGCTGTCTATCGCGACCGTTACCGGGCGGGCTGGGACGTTATGCGGCAAGAGCGCTACGAGCGGATGAAGAAGATTGGGCTGATCAACTGCGCTCTCTCACAGCTCGACCCCACGGTATGGCCGGACTACAACCCGTCGGAGGCGAAGCTGCGCGAGCAAATCGGCCCGGGCGAGGTCGGTCGCGCGATTCCATGGACCAACCTGTCCGACGAACAGCAGCAGTTTCAGCCCATAAAGATGGCGATCCATGCAGCCATGATCCACCGGATGGACATCGAAATCGGCCGTGTCCTCGCGCAGATCAAAGCGGCGGGGAACTTCAACGACACCTTGGTCCTTTTTGTTTCAGACAACGGTGCCAGCGCCGAACAGATCATCCGCGGCGACCTCCACGACCGGAGCGCACCGCCCGGTTCGGCGAAAACCTACCTCAGCCTCGGCCCAGCCTGGTCCAGCGCGGCCAACACGCCGCTGCGGCTGCACAAATCGTGGGTGCATGAAGGCGGCATCTCCACGCCGCTGGTCGTCCACTGGCCCAACGGCTTCGCCGCTCGTGGCGAACTGCGCCACAACCCGGGCCACTTGGTGGATCTCGCACCTACCATCCTCGAACTCGCTGGCGGCCAATGGCCCACGACCATCTCCGGTCTGCCCGTGCCGCCCCCTCCCGGCAAGAGCCTCGTGCCGGTGTTTGCGAAAGATGGCACGGTCACTCACGAATACTTCTGGTGGTTCCATGATGGCAATCGCGCCATCCGCGTGGGCGACTGGAAACTCGTCGCCGATCACCAGAAACCTTGGGAACTGTTCGACCTGCGCGCAGACCGTTCCGAAACCCGGAATCTCGCCGCCAGCCACCCCGACCGGGTCAAGGAACTCGACCAGGTCTGGACCCGCTACCTGGAAGAGTTCCGTGCCTTGGCCACGAAAGATCTGCCACCGGGTCAGACCGGCGAAAAGGTCACGCCGCCGGCGGCACCGCCCAAGGCAACGAAAGGCCCAACTCTCTGAACACGCTCCGCTTTTCCACCACGTCGTCCGTGTGCGGTGTGCAAAATAGCACATCGCGGCGACTCCCGGCGTTGTCGGTGGGTCGGGCTGGCAGTGGGTTTGGGGTGCGCCGGCAGAGCGCAGCGGCGACGGCACTTTGGCTTCTGGGGCGGCGGGCAGCCAAAACGGGGTCGTGCTTCGCTGGCCGCCGCAGTCCCAAGGGTCACCGATAACTTTGGGAGGCACGCGCAACCCAGCGCCTGTGGAAGTTCCGCTGGACGAAAGCTAGATGGGGGCCTACCTTGCCCCGTGTCCAGCCTGTTTGGTTGGGCGTTCGCGGCGAAATGAAATGAAATGAAATGAGCACCGGCCAGAGAATTCAGGTTGAGTGTTCAGCTAGACAACCGATAAGACCAGCAGACTCAAGACCAGTTAAAGACAAAAGTTGCATCTATGAAATCGAAACTTAATTCCGCCACGCGGGGCTTCACTTTGATCGAGCTCCTCGTCGTCATCGCCATCATCGCGATCCTGGCGGGGTTGCTGCTGCCCGCCCTGGGCAGGGCCAAGCTTAAGGCTCACAACATCGGCTGCATGAACAATACCAGGCAGATTACCCTGGCTTGGATCGCCTATGCGCATGATAACAACGACTGGCTGCTCGACTCCCGTGCCTGGATGGGGGGTGACGTCTATACTCCCAACCCCGACTTCACCAATTACACCATCCTGAAGGCCAGCAAGTTAAATCCTTTCCTGGGCGGCAACTACGCAGTGTATCGCTGTCCCGGCGACCCCCGGAAGTATTTGGGCATGCCGGTCCTTCGCAGCGTCTCCATGCAGTGCTACATCGGGAAGGACTTGTGGGACTCCAGTTACGTCGGTTTCACCAAACTGTCCTCTATGAACCGGCCCGGCCCGACCAAGACCTTTGTCATTCTTGACGAGAGTGCGGTTACCATCAATGACGGTTTCTTCGCCGTGAACATGGCCGGTTTTGATCCTAATCAACCTGGTTCCCTGGCGTTTGTGGATACCCCCGCCACCTTCCACGGCAAGTCCGGTAGCCTCTCGTTTGCCGACGGGCACTCCGAGATTCACCGGTGGCGTGATCCCCGAACTGTCAAGGCGGCCCTGTTTGAGGGTTCTCCAAATAACGTGGACGTGGCCTGGTTGTAGGAGCACAGCACGATCAAGCTCACCAACCCCACCCGCTGAGATCACGCTGTGCCGAGCCCCCGGTGGACGCCAGCTCGCCGGCGGCGGGCGCCTCCGGCCCCTCCGCAACGGACGCTCTCCCGCCCGGCGGTGGTAGCGCGGGGAGCATTCGGCAAGTCCTTATGAAAATGAAAACCGTGTCCTCCACAAGTCTGGCAAATCGCCGGGCGTTCACGCTCATTGAACTCCTCGTCGTCATCGCCATCATCGCGATCCTGGCGGGACTGTTGCTGCCTGCCTTGGCCACCGCCAAGTCCAAAGCCCAGGGCATTGGCTGCATGAGCAATACCAGGCAGATTACCCTGGCCTGGATCGCCTACGCACATGACAACAACGATTGGCTGCTCGACTCCCGTGCCTGGATGGGAGGTGACGTATCTACTCCCAACCCGGATTTCACCAATGTCACCATTCTGAAGGCCAGCAAGTTAAATCCTTTCCTGGGCGGCAACGTCGGAGTGTATCGCTGTCCCGGCGACCCCCGGAAGTATCTGGGCCAGCCGGTCCTTCGCAGTGTCTCCATGCAGGGCTTCATCGGGGAAGATGGGTTCCTGAAAGGTTGGGGGGTGAACGGGACTTACAACTTCTTCACCAAACTTTCCACAATGACCCGGCCTGGCCCCGCAAGAACCTTCGTTATTCTCGACGAAAGCGCGATCACCATCAATGACGGTTTCTTTGCCCCGGATATGGCTGGCTATGATCCTTATCAGCCGAGTGCCTTGGCCTTCATAGATGTTCCGGCCACCTTCCATAACAAAGCCGGTAGCCTCTCGTTTGCCGACGGGCACTCCGAGATTCACAAGTGGCGTGATGTCCGAACCGTCAAGGCGACTCTGTTTCAGGCTTCTCCGAATAACGCGGACGTAGACTGGCTCCAGTCGAAGAGTTCGGCCAAGACCACCAACCCCACGCGCTGAGGCCACGCCAGACCGAGTCCCCTCGTGGCCGCCAACTCGCTGGTGCTGCAGCCGCCATCTTCCGGCCTTTCTGCTGCGGCCGCTCCCTCGCCCGACGGTGGTAGAGTGGGGAGCATTCGGCAAATCCTTATCTGGGTGGCTGATTGAATCAAGCGGCCCCAAGGCATAGTGCGAACTGCCCGGCAAATGCAGCAGCGGACCACAAGCAGTGGGGCGGCTTGCGTCAATCAGCCACCCAGAATCATAAATCTAAAAAGGGGGTGTCCATCTGAGTGCGGTAGGTACAAGATGTGGGGGTGTCGACGCAACCACTGGCGCCCCGCCTCAAAGCTGGGCATGACTATCCGGCCAATGACGCGGAACTGCGGGC
>CAINDV010000576.1 GCA_903847485.1 uncultured Verrucomicrobiota bacterium | reverse complement strand
GTCTTTGCCAATAACCCATGCGTTCAAGAAATTCGTGGCCCCGCGAATTTGCTGGGCCAGATGCCCCGATTTGCTCGCGGACGACCTGCGCCAAGCCGCATGAAACCGTCACTCGCCAGTCTCTGACTCGAAAAAGAACGGCACGAGGCTCAGAACTCCTGCCCCATGAGCACGAATTCCAACCAACATGGAAACGAGCTGAGTCCAAGCACGCCGGGTCAGGGGACCCGGCCTACAGCAGGGGCGCGGTTCTGTAGGCCCGGTGCCCTCACCGGGCGGCCCACGCCGATTCCACGGGTCAGGAGTTCTGAGCCTTCGTACTCCGCCTGCTCGGCTTAGCAGCCTGTTGAAATATCCATGTTTTGAAAATCCACCCTCGAAATCATTGGGCTTTCTGCACGGATATTTGCCGAAAACGAGTATTTCAACAGGCTGTTAGGTCAACCGGCCTTCGGTGGACTTCTTCGCCAGTTCCTCAATCTGCTGCTGGAGTTCCGCGGCGGGCTGGAATCCGAGCACCGCCTGCGCCTTCTCCGGGAAAACCATTTGCGCCACGGCCCCACTCTGCGGTCAAATGCCGTCATGTCCAATGTCGTCAGCATGGCGACAATCCAAGCCGCATCTATGCAGAAGGTGGAACCAAGAAATACACGAAAATAGAGGCGGCGGCGCAGTATGGCGTAGCTGAGGACCGGTCACTGAATGGTGACGGAAAGGTGGTAAAGGTAATTTGGCTTCGACCGCCGGCCGGGTGGCGGTTTCCTTTCGTGTATTTCGTGTATTTAGTGGTTGCCTCCGAGTATTTACGGCTAAGGCCTGGAAGCGGTTTGGGATGGCGAAAGGAATCGCAGTTCAATGGCCTAGAGATCAATCCTCTCCTTTGAGCTTGGCCGTGCTGCTAAACAGCGCCGTGACAGGAACTTTGAAACCATCGAACAGTCGCGAGGCGGCCTATCCCTCCGGCTGCCAGCGGCCCGCAAGTTAGTATTCCCCGCGTTCGAGGAAGAGCACTTCCACTGTCAGGAGTTCGGAGTCAATCAGCCAGTATTCCTACACGTCGGGTTGTGCGTAGAGGTTGCGCTGGTCGAGGCGGTTTCGCGCTCCGGCTTAGTGAAGCAGCCCTGGGCTTGAGCAGGTTCTCCCCGTTTTCTGGTTGTCAGAGCCAACGGCCGCATGGTAGTTTTCGGCGCATGATTTCAGATCGCGATAAAGCTACGGTGGCCGGTGCCAAGAGGCCACGGGCGGTGGTGCCGGCCGGCTTGTCAACGGGCTTCCGCCGTACCAGATTCAGCCCATGAAGACACTTAACGTCAGTCAGGCCAAGAGTGCCTTGGGCCAAATCCTGGACCAAGCCCTCGCGGGGCAGACCATCGTGATCCTGCGGCACGACCAAATGGTCGTCCTCAGCGTCCTTTTCCTCGCGCTCGGTCTGGTCGCATGCGGATTCACGTTCATCGAGACCATCGCCAATCCCTACGCGACCGTCTTTGGATCGCCGGGACGCCGGGGTGGCGCGCTTCAACCTGGCGCAAAGCTGCAACGCCTACGGACGCTCCGGAGCTTTTTCGCGTGAAAACGTGGTAGGCACCGAAGCAGCAGGGCGGCGCGATGTGGTTCTACTCGCTCCCGAAACATGACCTACTCTGCCTCCCGGCGGAAAAAAGTTACGCGGACTACCTCGGCGCAGTGAAATACGTTCTGGACAACTGAAATGTCCATGCGCACCATCCTTGGGTGAACACTAACATAAAGCAATTTTGCCTGAACTGCGCAGCGGCAAACAACAGATTCCTGGCCGTTCCAAAACGAAGAACTTGGGCGCGCCGGGTGACGAGCCTCGGCATGATCTTGGGAATATGGTTAGGCTCCTCGGTGGCCGGGCAGGCCTTCAAGTTCGCCGCGTTTGGCGATGTCCGCGGCAAAGGAACCAACACCCCAGCCAATCCGATCGTTTCGGTGCCCGTGATGCAGGCCTTTGCGCGGGCGGTGCAGGCCGATGGCGTGGATTTCGTGATCGTCAATGGC
>CAINDV010000575.1 GCA_903847485.1 uncultured Verrucomicrobiota bacterium | reverse complement strand
TCAGCTATGTCGAACAGGGGCTCAAGAAATATGAAGAACAAGTCGCCCGGACCGAACAACACCTGCTCCAAAAGCTCGCACGCAAATACAACCTGATTCTCCAGCCCAAAGCCAACTGAGTGCGCATGGTTCATGGGTAGATTGTTCAAATAGTATTGGCGCTGGGCCGGAACCATGCCGAGGCGGCGCGCGGCTGGGGGTGGGTCGTTGCGGCCCTGGTCGGCGGTGATCGGCGTCTCGCGGCGGCGTTCATCCGGCACGCGCAATCGCAACGTCGGGCCAGCGCTCAGACGGGGTTCGGCTTGGCGGCGAGGGTCTTCTCCAAGGTGGCCAGCAGATGGGCGGTCTCGGCGGGTTTGGACAGCATGGCGTCCACCTGGAGCGGGGCCAATTCCGCCAGCAAGTTCGCGTCGGTCACGCCGGTGTTGACTACGACCTTCATCTTGGGGGAGATCTCGCGGAGGGTCTTGATCAACTGGACGCCGCTCATGCCTGGCATCATGAGGTCCATGATGACGAGTTGGATTTCGGGGTGGTGGGGCCAGAGAGCGAGGGCTTCCGGGCCGCTGCCAGCCAGCACGACGCGGTAGCCGTGGCGTTCCAGCAAGGTGCGCAGCAGGGTGCGGATGTTGTCCTCGTCGTCCACGACCAGGATGCACTGGTCGTGACCGCGTGGGAGAGCGGCGTCGCTAGGAACCTCCGCTGACTGCGCCTCTGGCAGGGCCGGGAGGAAGACCTTGAAGGTGGTGCCTTGGCCCACCTGACTTTGCACCTGGGTGAAGCCGCCGTGGTGGCGGAGGATGGTGGCCACGGTGTGGAGGCCGAGGCCGCTGCCCCGGTCCACCGGCTTGGTGGTGAAGAACGGTTCGAAGATTTGTCCGAGGTTCTCCGGGGCGATGCCCGTGCCGGTGTCGGCCACGGTCCAGACGACATGCGGGCCGGCGTGAGCGTTGGGCTTCTGACTGGCCAGGGCGGCGTCCACTTCATGGTTTGCCGCCAGGAGCGTGAGTGTGCCGCCGTCGGGCATGGCGTCGCGGGCGTTGATGCAGAGGTTCATCAGCACCTGGTGCAGGTGGGTGCTGTTGCCTTCCACCAGCCAGAGTTCGCGGGGGAAGTTGATTTTGACGCGGATGGATTTGGGGAAGGTTTGCTGCATGATCTCCACCGTTTCGCGCAACAGGTGGCGGGTCTGGACCGGGACTTTGTCGGCCTTCAACCCGCGGGCGAAGCCGAGCACCTGTTTCACGATGTCGGCGCCGCGTTTGGCGCCGTTCTCGATCGCTTTCAGCAGGGCCTGGCCAGCCGGGGTCTTGATTTCATCGCGCAAAATTGGGGCGGCCATCATCATGGGCGAGAGGATGTTGTTGAGGTCGTGGGCGATGCCGCCGGCCAGGTGGCCGATGCTTTCCACGCGCTGGGCACGGAGCAGTTGAGCTTCGAGGTTCACCTTTTCGGTGATGTCGAGGTACATGGCGGCGAGGCCGTTGACTTCACCACCAGGGCCGTGCAGAGGCGCAGCGGAGAGCATGAATTCCAGTGTGGCGCCGTCCTTGGTCTGGCAGCGTTTGAGATCGCCCCCGTGCAGGGTTTCGCCGCCGAGCACTCGCGCGGTCCAGAGGCGATGGTCGTCGCGTTCTGCGGGCGGCACAAAGGGTGGCTCGTGCTCCGCCACTTCAGCGGCGCTCCAGCCGAAGGTTTTTTCCGCAGCCGCGTTCCACATCCGCACCAAACCCCGCGGATCCAGCACGATGATGGGCAGCAACGAGGCTTGAAAGATGGTTTGCAGCCGGTCTTTGGCCTCCTGGGTGGCCAACTCCGCTTGCTTGCGCTCGATAATACCCTGCAGCAGGGCGATGAGCAGATTCTGGATTTCTTCCAAGCCAGCGCCCAGTGCGTCCAAGCCGATCTTGGTGCCAGTGGCAAGCGCGGCGGCGGCCACCTGCCGGCGCAGGCCTTCCAGACGCTGGCACGCCGCCTTCACCCGCTGTTCAAGGGAGTCGTCGTTCATTTCATGTCCTCGTCGATTTCAGGATAAAGCCGAGTCGTGCAATCCGGGCACAGCCCGTGGGTGAATTTCGCCAGGGAATGGGTCTGGATGTAGGTGTCCACCTGGTTCCAGAAACCTTTGTCGTCGCGGATCTTCTTGCAGCCGGCACAGATGGGGATTATGCCGCTGAGGGTTTTGACGTCGGCCAGCGCGGTCTGGAGTTGGAGAATCAAACGCTCGCGTTCGGCCTCGGCCTGCTTGCGCTGGGAGATGTCCCGGATGATGCCGGTAAAGAAGCGATGCGGGCCGCTGTGCCAGGAGGCCATGGAGAGTTCGATGGGGAACTCGGAGCCGTTCTGGCGCAGGCCGATGGCTTCGGTCGCCGGCCCACCGACTTGTACCGTGCCAGGGGCGAGCAGCCCTTCCAGGCCGGCGGCGTCCTGCCGGCGGAGGCGCTGCGGCACGATGATGCTCAAAGGCTGGCCGTCCACCTCCAGGCTGGCGTAGCCAAAGATGCGCTCGGCCGCAGAATTCCAAAACACGATCCGGCCGTGGCCATCCACGGAGATGATGGCATCACTGGCGGTCTGCGCCACCGAGCGGAAACGTTCTTCGCTCGCGCGCAACTCATCCTCGACGCGCCGCCGCTGAGCGTTGACCTGCGCCTCGGCCAGGGCGCGGCGGGCGGACGGACCGAGCCGGGCGAAGCGCTGTTTCAGGACGTAATCAATGGCACCGCGCTGGAGCGCCTCAATGGCGTTTTCCTCGCCCATGGTGCCGGAGACGAAGATGAAGGGCACTTGCGGGCGCTCGCGCCGGGCCAGTTCCAAGGCCGAGAAACCGTCGTAACCCGGCAGCGAGTAGTCGGCCAGCACGAGGTCGGGCGCAAACTCTTGAAGTTGCTGGCGGAAGTCGCTCTCGGTCTCGACGCGCCGGGCGGTGAAGTCCAAACCGGCCTTGCGCAATTCCCGCAGCATCAGTTCGTAGTCGGTGACCAGATCTTCCAGCACCAGAATGCGCAACGGGCTAGGCATATCAGGCTTCGGGCGGCAGGGTGGTGGAAGGCGGTTCCGGGGGCTGGTTAAGCAGCAGCCAGTAGAGGCCCAACTGGGAAACCACCTCGGAGAAACTGTCAAAGCCGACCGGTTTTACGATGTAGCTGTTGGCACCCAAGTCGTAGGCCTGCACCACGTCCCGTTCCTCACGGGAGGACGTGAGCAGCACAACCGGGATGGCCCGCGTGCTCGCTGTGGCCTTGAGCTGGCGCAGCACTTCCAGACCGTCCACCTTGGGCAGCTTCAGATCCAGCAGAACCACCCGGGGCCGTGGGGCCGGGCATCCCCCGCCCGTGCCCAGCAGCAACTCCAACGCCTCGGCACCATCCTTGACCCAGACGACGTGGTTGGCCAGGTGGCTGGCCTTGAGCGCACGCAGGGCCAGTTCCGCATCCCGCGGGTTGTCTTCGACCAGCAAAATTTCGACTTCAGTTTGATGCTTCATCAGAAGGAGGCGAGCCGGTGATTATCGGCGGGAAGGCCACTGGAGCCAAGCTGTGACCATTCCACCAGGCGGCTGCGGAGGACACGAACGATTGCGCTCTCGCCAACCGCTTCTTCGGCCAAAAGGCGGCCGCCGGGCCGTGGCACCATGCGCCGGACCACGGACCAGAGCCAGACGCACAGCGGTGCCTTCCATTTCCGCTTCACAGTGGAGCTGCCGGAAGACTCCGAAGAGCTTGCACGCGAATTTCATGCCGCAGCCTACCCCGTTGGAATTCACAAAGTAAAACCCTTTCCTCGCCTTCGTTCCCAGTACAGAGCTTCCCCCCAGGCCACCGCAGGCCCGCCGGGGCTTTGCGGGCTCCTGAGTTCCTGGGTTCTTAATCAAAAGGGCCGCGCGCCTATTCCGCCGTGGCCATTTCCACCATTTCCGATGACGGATGGGGCTGGTCCTCTTCGTCTTCGATCTTCGGTCCGGTGACCGTAGTTTCGAGGGAGACGGGCTGGTGACCGGTGACCTGGTCGTCGGTTTTGTGGAACTTCACGCTGACGATCTTGCTGACGCCGTGTTCCTGCATCGTCACGCCGTAGAGCACGTCGGCCATGCCGATGGTCCGCTTGTTGTGGGTGATGATGATGAACTGCGAGTGCATGATGAAGCGCTGGAGCACCCGGACGAAGCGGTTGATGTTCGACTCGTCAAGCGGCGCGTCCAGTTCGTCCAGCACGCAGAATGGCGACGGCTTCACCTGGTAGATCGAGAAGAGCAGCGCCACGGCGGTCATGGTCTGCTCGCCGCCGGAGAGGAGCGAGATGCTCTGGAGTTGCTTGCCAGGCGGGCGGGCCACGATGTCAATGCCGCTCTCCAGCACGTCGTTTTCGTCGGTGAGGATCAGGTCCGCCTTACCGCCGCCGAAGACTTCCACAAACATGGCGCGGAAGTTGTCGCGGATTTGGTTGAAGGCGAGGGTGAACATCTCCTTCGTCTGGGTGTTGATGCGGTTGAGCACCTCCAGTAACTGGGTCTTGGCGGTGACGAGGTCATCGTGCTGCTTGCTCAGGAACTGGTAGCGCTGCTCGGTTTCCTCGTATTCCTCGATGGCGACCAGGTTCACCGGGCCCATCTCGTCAATGCGCGTCTGGAGTTGCGCCACCTGGTCGGTGACGGCATTCCAATTGGTGCCGACGCCGTTGGCGGCCATCTCTTCGGGTGTGAGCGTGGTGACCTGCGGCGCGCCTTCGTCGGCGATGGTAATGGTGATGCACTCGCTGAGGATGTCGTCGAGCTTGAGGTGATACTTCTGCTCAATGCGCTCCCGGAGATTCTGCACGGTCATGGCCTTCTGGGCCAATTCCACGTCGAGATTGCCGCGCCGCGTCTGCACGTCGGCCAGGCGGCGGCGATGGTCGCGCAAGCCTTCCTCGCGGGCCGCCACGTCGGCGTCGTTGGATTGTTTGCGCCCGATGACTTCGGTGATCTGCCCACTGACCTGCTCGCGTTCCTGCTGCAAATCCACCACCGCCCGGCGCGAATCTTCGATCTCGCGCTCCGACGCCTCGCGCCGTTCGACGCAGGCGGCGACTTCGTGCCGCTTGGACTCAATGAGCTGCGCTAGTTCGCCCAGGCGCTGCTCATAGCCGATGCGCTGCTGGCGAAGCGAGGCGCTCATCTGTTGCTCGGTGGCCAGCGAAATCTTGCTCTCGGTGAGCGAAGCGTTCGCCGTCTCGCGCTGCTGGCGGATGGTGTCGAGCAACGCGGTAAGCTCGGTGACGGCCACCTGAGATTCGGTCTGGGCGGCGTCGAGGGCACCGACGCGCTCGGCGAGGGCGGCGCGTTTCTCCAAGCCTTCGCGCTCCTGACCACCGAGGCTTTGCACCTCATAAACCACCGTTTCGATCTTCTGGTTCAGGATGCGCTGTGAGCTTTGCAGGGCGCGGAATTCGCCTTCGCGCGTGGCGATGGCGACTTCCTGCTGCCGCAACTCGGTCTGCGCCTGCTGCAAGCTGGCTTGCAGCTCTGTCTGCTCGCTTTGCAACGCGCCGCGCTGGCGGCTGACCTCGGCAATCTGCTCGCCAAGGCGTTCCAGTTCCGCCTGCAATTCCGCGATCTGGTTCTTGCGGCCCAAGATGGACGAGGGCGCTTTGCCGCTGCTGCTGCCGCTCAGGTAGCCGCCGGTATAGACGCCGTGGCGGTTAAGCAAATCGCCGCCGACGGTGACGAAGTCGCAGCCGGCGTGGCCGTTCTGAATCGCCGTCGTCGCCGCCGCGAGGTCCGGCACGATGAAGGTGCGGCCGAGCAAGCCATGAAGGAGCTTGCTCACGGAAGGATCGGCTTGAATCACGCTCAGGGCGCGGACTTCCACGGGTGCCGGAGCGCCGGCCTCCGGCCCGGCAGGCGGCTGTTCAGGTGAAGTTCCAGCCGGGCCGGAG
>CAINDV010000574.1 GCA_903847485.1 uncultured Verrucomicrobiota bacterium | reverse complement strand
GCGGCGCGCTGGGAGTCGTTGATCTCGCCCAGGTAGAGGACGTGGCGCTGCGCCACCGAGCGCCCGACGCGGCGGCTCTCGACGACGGACCAGGAGCGATGCGCCTTGCCGTCTTTCTTGCGCGTGCTGCACTTGAGAAACATGCCGCCAGGGTAGCGCCGGCAGGGCGGAGGAGAAGCGGGCAGGTCGCCACTACACGCGGTTTGGGGCGGTTTCGAGTCGTCCGGCGGCGAAAAACCCAGCAAAAGCGGGGTGTGAAATCTGGAAAATTGTTCAGATCGGCTCCAGTAGCGGAAGTCGGGTTAGGCGAACTGGCTTCCCGATTGGTTCGTGGTGGTCATTTCCCGGGTTGAATCCCGCCCAGCAGTTGGTCGAAGTCCGGTGCCTCAACGTCGGGGACGCCTTGCATGAATTCCTGGAAGCCCTGGAGCGTGCCCCGTTTGGCCCGCGCTGCCAGAGCGTCGTCGGGGAATACGGCGGTCAGTTTCTTCACGAGGGCGACCAACATGAGGCGTCGAGCGGCATGGACTGCTGTTTGGCCAGTTGCACGGCGCGCTGATGCACCGGTTCCGGCAGTTCAATCTGGATGGCACTCATGATTCGTTCTCCACCAGCCGCAACAACTCGTGCGGCCTGATAGCGCGGACACCTTACTCACTGGCTCCAGCGAAGTCGCGCATATTCTAGGTGACCATGAACTGCGCTCGGGCAGCTACCACGAGCTCAATCACGAAGTCGTCTCCGGGGGGCGCGGAGGCAGTGGGCAGGAAGTAGGTCTGCCAGCGGTTGGACACCGACGCCAGGAAGTCCAGGAAGCGGTCCACGACTCCCAGCAGGCGGCCTTGCCGCAGCGCCTCGGTCTTGAGCTTGGCCTCGTATTCGAGCATGAGGCAGGCAAGAGGTTCATCTGCCAGTTCCGTGCAGGCAAGGTCTGGAGCAGCGCAAACGAAGCGCCGCGCTGACTGCGGGCTGCCGCCACCAGCACGTTCGTGTCGAGGACGACTGGCGCTGGTTTCATGGCGGCGATTTGGCAGAAGCTTTCAAGCTTGGAACAGCGTAGCCAACCGCCGTACCCGCGGCTGGTCCGCTTGGTTGGCTTCGGGAAAACGTCGTGTTGGAAGTCGGCGCTCATGGTTCGACGGTCATGCCCGACGTTTCAACATCGGCACCCGCAGGATAGGGCTGAAAGCCCGTCCTGTGAAAGCCCCAGGTCCAAGTTCCAACACAATTCTGTCCGCCCTGACAGGGCGGAACCTGTGGCGCCACTGATGGCGGGATTGTGTTTCGGCTCTTCAGGCCTCGGAACGAGTGATGGCGCGGCTGACCTGGGCCTGCGCTTGCGTCGCTCGCTTCAGCCCAGGCTGTCCTGTTGGGGCTTTCAGCCCCAAACCCTTGCCGCCGCTTAAGCCGACGAGCCAAGGGCGCGGGTCGCTCAATTGGAGCGCCCGCAGATCGTCTCCGCTCTCCTGGAGATGTTGCGTTGCCATTTCGCAAGACATGGTGAAACCCACGCTCCCATCCGCACGAGACCAGGCACCGCCGGCCACCACCGTCCGCGCCTCATGGCTACTTTGTGGTTTTGGCAGCGCTCGAATCCGAAGCCGTGCCGGGCGGCTGGCGGGAAGGCGGAGGTATCAGGCGTGTCGGTCGGTGATCTGCCTGGATAAACCCAGAACCAGCCCGGCGACGATGATCAGGCTGCCCCAGAGCTGCCCCCAATGCAGCGGCTCGTGCAGATACCAGGCGGCCAGCGCCACGCCCGCCACGGGTTGCATAAAGATGGTCATGGCCACCACATTCACCGGCGCGGTGCGGAGGACTTCAAACCACATGGCGAAGCCGATCACCGTGCAGACGATGGCCATGTAGGCGAGCATCGCCCAGTCGCCCCACCGCAGCGCCTCCGCCGCGCGCAGAGTCTGGGAGCCGTCGAGGAGCAGGTTGGCCAGCGTGGCCCCGAAGAGCGCACAGGCGAGGATCTTGGTCGGACTGGAGCGGGCAAGGAGGGGTTTGCCGAGGATGGAGTAGGCCGTTTCGCAGACAAACGAGGAAACGAAAATCAAGCTGGGCACCAGCCCGGTCCACTTGAAGTCCGGGCGCCAGACTTCGTTGAGCGCCGCCAGGCCCGCCAGACTGACCAACAAGCCCGCCACCCGCCGAGGGCCGATGTGTTCGCGCAGAAAAATCGCGGCGCCCACTGCGGCGAGTAGTGGCTCCAACCCCATCAGGACCGCTGAGTTACCGGCGGTGCCGAGTTGGACGCCGAGCACTTGCAGGCGTTGCCCCAGCACAAACACCAGCAGGCCAATGAAGATACTCATGGCTAAGTCGCGCCCGCACGGCGTCTTGCCCGGCAGCCACGGCCAGAGCGCCGCCAGACACAGGGCCGCCAGACCAAAGCGCAGAGTGACGACGCCGCCGGGTTGGAGCTGGGCACCCAGGGCCTTGTTAATGATCAGCGTCGCCGCCCAAGCGGCGTTGAGCGCGATCATGACGAAGAGTTGCCAGGGTTTCATGCGGCGGTGTAACGCGCCAAGGAAACTCGCTCTCCCGCCA
The DNA here is from genome assembly GCA_903847485.1 of uncultured Verrucomicrobiota bacterium. Lineage (GTDB taxonomy): Bacteria > Verrucomicrobiota > Verrucomicrobiia > Limisphaerales > JAJXZI01 > CAINDV01. Next base: position 302 of record CAINDV010000574.1, on the reverse strand, counting down.
ACAAGCAAGCTTCGGTGCAGCAGTTCTGCCCATGAACCTCCCCCTCGCTCTCTTGCTTGGTAAAGGGGAGGTTCATGGGCGCAACGCGCGCAAGAAATCCGGGGAAGTCTCATTTGGCTTGGAGCACGGACGATCTTGTCCGCTTGGTGCCAAGTTCGCGTGCGCCGGCGACAGGATTGTCCGCGCTCGTGCGCCTGGGGATGGCGTTGGGATGGGGCGGTGGCAGTCCGCTCCTGTGCGGCGAAGAGCCGTGCGGTATCGAACCGTAACTGCGTCGTGGCAACACGGGGTGGAGAGCAACG
>CAINDV010000573.1 GCA_903847485.1 uncultured Verrucomicrobiota bacterium | reverse complement strand
GGTCGCGAAGCCACGGTGGGCGTGCTGGACGGTCAGGCTTTGCCGCTGGTGGAAGTGCGTCCTCGCACCGGCGTTTACGACTACCACAGCAAATACACCGCCGGCGCGACCGAATACCTTTGCCCAGCACCGTTCAACGCGGAAGTCACGGCGCGGGCGCAAGCGGTCGGCTTGGCGGCGTTTCAGGCCATCGGCGGACGCGATTACGCGCGGGTGGACGTGATGATCCGCCCCAACGGCGAGGTGTTGGCGCTGGAGGTCAACACTTTGCCCGGCATGACGGAAACGAGCCTCTTTCCCAAAGCCGCCGCTGCCGCCGGCCTCAGCTACGCGGAACTGTGTGAGCGCATGGTGGAACTGGCTCTGCGGCACGCGCCGCCAAAATGACGAAGCTCGAAGCCAGAAACCTGATGCCTTCTTGGATGAAGGCGGCGCAAGATTCGGCCCAAAACCGAACCAGCGGCAGCGCTTCGGACTTCGGGCTTCGGACTTCGTCATTGATTCGTCATTCGTCATTCCCAGCCATCTCCCTGTGCAATCCAGCGGCATCTGACATCCATGTGGCCCTTCAAGCGCAAGAGCATTAACCAGCGGGTCCAGCGACGGCACGTGCTGGACGTGAAGCTCCGCTCCGACGTGGCCCGGGCGCGATACACCCAGCGGGCGGCGACGCTCTTTCTGTCGCTCTTCGGCACGCTGCTGGCGCTGTTCGTTTTCTGGCGATCCGGCGAATGGGTGCTGGACCAAGTTCTCTTCCGGAACAGCGACTACCAGGTGCGCAAGATCGAAATTCAGACCGACGGCGTGCTGGTGCCGGACCAAATCCGCCGCTGGGCCGGCGTGGCGACGGGACAAAATCTTCTGGCGCTCGACCTCTCTCGCATCAAGAACGAACTGGAATCCAAGCCAGCCATCCGCTCGGCCACGCTGGAGCGCGCCTTGCCCAGCACGTTGCGGTTGCGCATCGTGGAGCGTGAACCGCTGGCGGAAGTCCGGGTGCCCCGGACTTTGGCCAATGGCTCGGTTACGCTTACGATATATCATCTCGACGAAGAAGGGTGCGTATTGCCGGCGCTGGATCCGCGCCAGCGCGCCGCGCCCGCCGCACCGTCCGCGGTGGAGTTTCCCATCATCGAGGGGATCGAGTTCGGCGAAATCGTGCCGGGCCGTCGCATCACCACCCCGGCCGTGCGGGCCGCGCTGGATTTGATCATCGCCTACGCCGAATCGCCCATGGTGGGGCTGGATGACTTGCGGCGCATTGACTTGGTCTCGCCGAACATCCTGCAAGTCAGCAGCGTCTTCGGCGCGGAGGTGACGTTTTCCACGCACGACCTGCCGCAGCAGTTGCGACGGTGGCGCGAGGTGTTTGATTACGGCCAGCAAACGCAGCGCCACCTGGCGTGGGTGGACCTCGCGGTGGCCAACAACGTGCCGGCCCGCTGGCTCGAAGCCAACGCCCTGCCGCTCGTGCCGCCGCGCCTGACTCCCCGAACCATCCACCCCCGGAGAAAACATGTTTAAATCCGCCGCCCCCTCGATCATCGTCGGCCTTGAAATCGGCAGTTCGAAAGTTTGCGCCGTCGTCGGCGAGAGCAGCCCCGACGGCGGGCTCAACATCATCGGCGTCGGCCAATGCGTTTCCAAAGGCGTCCGCAAGGGCGAGATCGTGGACCCGCAGCAGGCCGAGGATGACGTGCGCAACGCCATCGTCGAAGCCGAGGCAATGGCGGACGTGGAAATCCGCAGCGTCGTGCTCGGTGTCACCGGCAGTCACATCCAGGGCTTCAACAACCGCGGCGTGCATCCGGTGGTGGCCTCCGACCGCGAGATCACCGACCAGGATGTCCGCGAAGTTTTGGGAAACGCCACCATCGTCAATCTCGGCACCGATCGCGAACGACTGCACGCCATCCGCCAGCATTTCTATCTCGACGGACGGGCGGGCATCCCCAATCCCGTGGGCATGTCCGGCACCCGCCTCGAAGTGGACATGCACGTCGTCTCCGGCAGCTTTGACCGCCTGCGCAGCGCCGTCCGCGTTGTCAAAAACCTCCAGATCGAGGTGGATGAACTTGCCTTCAACGGCCTCGCCTCCTCGCTCGCGCTGCTGACCAACGATCAGAAGGAACTCGGCGCGCTGGTCATTGATCTCGGCGCAGGCACCACCGACTACGCCGTCTATGCCAAAGGCGTCATCCGCCACACCGGCGTGCTCGCCGTCGGCGGCGACCACCTCAGCAACGACATCGCCCACGGCCTCAAAGTGCCGCTGCGCCGCGCGGAAAAACTCAAGCTCGAACACGGCACCGCCTTCACGGACGAAGCCGCGCCCGGCCAGACGCTGACGATCAACAACGACCTCGGCCTGCCACTGGCCACGGTCAATCTTGACCACCTGCGCCGCATCATGGCGCTGCGCCTGGAGGAGATGTTCGAAATCATCGCGCAGGACGTTCACCGCACGGGACTGCTCGATCACTTGCGCGCCGGCGTGCAACTGTGCGGCGGCACGGCCCACGTGCCCCGGCTCACCGAACTGGCTGAGCGCATCTTCGGCTTGCCCGTGACCCTGGCCCAGGCCAACGGCCTCAGCGGCCTCACTTCCTCCCTGAACCGGCCCGAGTTCGCCACCGGCATCGGCCTGGTCAAATACCGCGCGCTCCGTCAGAAGGGGCGAGGCGCAAAAAGGAACCTAATCCACTCCGTCCGCAGCACACTCGGCCAGATGCTGGGTGCCGCCCGGACGCTCCTGGCATGAACGCGCCTCTTCCCCCCCCCACCGCCCCGGCGGAAATCATCTCGCCCGCCCCCGCGCCTGCGCCCTCGCGCTGCGCCATCATCGCCATCGGCCGCGCCGGCCTCGCGGTGCTGGAAGACCTGCGGCACAGCGGCTTGGGTCGTGGGGCTAGTCTCGCCATCAGCGCCGACTCCGGCGCGCTCACCGCCTCGACGGCGGAGCTCAAGATCGCCCTCTCGACAGCAGCCCACGATCGCCTCGCGACCGGTGAAGAAATGGAACTGGCCGCCCTGGATGCGAGATTGCCGGCGGCTGTACGGAACGTGTGCCTCGGGAAGGCCTTCGTTTTTCTTCTCGCCGGATTGGGCGGTAACACCGGCACGCGACTCATCCCATGGCTCGTGCCAGCAGTGAAGGCTGCGGGCGCCCGCGTCTTCGCGCTCGTCACCAGCCCCTTTGACGGGGAGGGGCGAAGCCGCCGGCAACTGGCCGAGGCAGGTTTGCAAACGCTCGCCGAGCAGGCGGACGGCGTGCTGTGCCTGCCCGGTCAGCGCACCGCCAAGCTGCTTCCCGTCGGCGTGCCACTGCGAGAGTGCTTTCTCGCCTCTGTCCAGCCGCTGGCCGAGGCCGGTCGCGGCCTGGCGCGGCTTCTGACGCTCCCGGCCTCCTTGCCCATTTACCCACGGGAAGTCTGTGCTGTGCTGCGCGGACGCTCCTGCCTGGCTTTTGCCACCGCCGAAGCGACCGGCCCTGAGCGGGCGCGCGAAGTTGCCGAGAAACTTTTCGCGCATCCCTTGCTGGCTGGCACCGCCGGCTCCGTGCGAACCGGGTCCGTGATCCTAAGCGTAACCGGTTGGCCCGAGCCGACTCAGGACGAACTCAAGTGCCTGACCGAACGTGTTGAAAGAGGTTGGGAGCGGGCCGGCGTGCGCGTCGGCGTGGCGGCAGACGAAACCGCCAGCGGCACGCTGCGCGCCTTGCTGCTCGTGTCGTCCACCGCCAGCGCCGGCGCGAGCGACGAAAGGTCCGATGCCGACCTATCCGGCACAGTTTCCGATACGGAATCCATGCCCACAAGCGAAGCTGCGACCGCCCACGGCCCGGCTGGCGCACTGGTGCCTGACGAAGGCGGACGCGTTCGGCGCAAACGCAACCCGCCCGCCAAGCAGGAGCAGTTGGCGCTGGAAATGGTGCCCCGCGGACGGTTTGAGAAAGGCCCGCCCACCATTCACAAAGGCGAGGATCTCGATGTGCCCACCTACATCCGCCGCCGCGTGATACTGACGCAGAACTGAGGCGTATCCCGGCGTTCGCCGGGCGCATCTCTGCTATTGAGTGCCCAGTTTTTCCATTAGCCCCGGCTTCCGCCCGGTGTGGGGCAAGCGGGGCGGAGTCAACCGCTTCAGCCTAATAAGAGCAGTTGAGCCGCAAAAGAACGCAGAGAACGCAGAGAAGCAATTATTTACAGGTGACCGCCAGCTCTCCCATCAGGTGTGTCTAAGGTTGTGCGCAAACTGTTCGCTTTGTGTGCTCTGTGTTCTTGGTGGTTAATCAACTGCTTTTTCTAGGTTCAGCGGTCTCCCGCCCGAACCAAGGAAAAGGGCCGTTGCCACGGCTGGTGAAGCTTGGCTTCCGACCTCCTGATCCCAGTGCGGGGATGGCCGGATTCCAGGAACCTGCTGGGCGACTTTCCGACGACCCAACGGAAGTGAGCCAAGCGCGGTTGTGCCCGGTTTTGCGGGCCAATGGTCGCAGGACAAAATCCACAGCGCCATGAATCTGAGGCTAGTCCCGATCACCGCAACCACGGCGGATTGGCACGGTGCTGCCGTAGAGTTCCGGTCAGTGTCAACCCGCTCCGGGCCAAAGAAAACGGGGAAACGACTTGCGCCGTTTCCCCGCCAACCAGAACCATGCAACAAACTACAAACCAACCGAGGTTCTTTCAAACCCTGTAGGAGCCTCAATCCTTAGCGATGAGCTTAAAGCCTTCACAAAATGGTGAAGCTTTTGAGCACATCGCTAAGGATTGAGGTAGGAGCCGACGTAAGGAAGCTTGGTTTTCAACGATTCCCAAGCCTCCTTACGTCGGCTCCTACAGTTTTGAAAGAACCCGAACCAAACCGAAATTATCCTCGCGTCACTTCCCGCAGGACCGCGCCGTCCGGGCTAATAAGTTGGACGCGCAGTGGCATCTGGCCGACCGCGTGGGTCGAACAACTCAGCACGGGTCGTAACAGCGGATGCCGTGCTCAATATCAAGAACCGCCCCCTCCAAGTCCTGTTCTCAAATCAAAACCCGTCTGTGCTCCAATTCTCCGAGCCATTTTGATTGGTCCGTGAATAGGAGGTTGACAGGTCAATCTGGGCGTAGGCATCCCCGTTGCCTTTGCCGTCGTTGTATTTGGGCGTCACCATGGCGTTCGTGGACAACTGCACGATCGGGTTCCAAGCGTAGCTCGAAACGGCGGCCCGGCACTGTACGACCCGGTCCGGGAAGACGCGGAGCACCATCTGGTCGAAGGACCAGACGATGTCCTTGCCGAACACTATGTTGGTGCAATGCGCCTTAACGCTGCTGAAGGCGCTGGCGACCGTATCGTCGGCCACCGGGAAATGGATGGTGGTCGCCTTTCTGGCGTAGCGGAAGGTTGGCGAGGGCCATCTTCCGCCCCCGGTCGTGGGCGGGTTCAATAGCCGTTGGGATTGTAGTTCGTCACGCCGCCGCTAACCGCTGGGATTTGCGTGGAGAGGTCAATCTGGGCGAAGGGGTCACCGACGCCGTTGGTGTCGTGATACTTGGGGGGGTAGTATCCGCCCGATCCTCCCCAAGGCTGCTGCGGCATCGGGCTCCAGGCGAGATCCGAAACGTCTGCGCGGTATTGCTGAATCCGATCCGGGTACACCCGGAGCACCATGAGGTCAAAGGACCAGACCATGTTCTGCCCAAAGACTACCGGGTTGTTGGTGCAGTAGGACCGAACGCTGCTGAGGGCGCTCGCGACCGTATCGTCCGCCGTGGGGAAGTGCGTGGCCACGGCCAACCGCGGCGGGGGGTTGATCTGGCTGAGCAGGTAGCCATAGGCACCTTGCGGCGTGTGGGAGCTGTTCTGCACCCGCGTCAACTCTGCGGTCGCGTTTGTCCACTGGGAGTAAACGATGCCGTCGCTCGGTGAAGGGGGGCCGCTCAGGCCCATTGATTTCCAGGCCCACATATCGGGCGGAACCACCATCTCGTGGACGAACACGTCCACCCCCTTGCCGCCGTTGCAGGCCTGGTTCACGCTGTTGGTTTCGGGCTTGGTGTCGCTGCTGTAGATCATCGTCAGCACGTTGGTGGTGCGCGGCACTTTCCACTCCACCTTGTACCCCATCGAGCCTTTGCGGGCGTGGATCACGGGATAGTGACTGACCTTGACCCCCGTGGCGTTGTTGCTGTAGGCCACGCCGCCAATCCGGGTCCAGTCCAACTGGATCGGGATCATGGCATAGGAGTCATTGGTGGAATCATTGCTGACGGGGATCGGGTCCACGGGCAGGCCCCAACTCGCCTTGGTGGGTGCTGTGTAGTTGGTGTAGGCCGTGGGTTGGAAGCTGAAACTCTCCGAGTGCCAGCGCCAGGCGCCGCGCGCCATCGCGCAGAAGTTGTTCACGCCATCGTCGTAAATCATGCCCGTCACCGGATCGGGCACGCCGGACGGGCTTTGCCCGAAGACAAAGAGCGGCGACCAGCGGTCGCCCCCCGGCCCGAAACAATAAATATGGCACAGGTCGCTCATGTGGTCTCCATGCAGGTGGTTGATGAACACCTTGTCCATCCGGCGGAAATTCACCGACGCGGCGGCGTAGTTGGCCGACACCCCCGCGCCACAGTCGAGGACGAACTGGTCCAACGCCCGTCCGTGGTAGGTGGCGTCGGTCGCGTCCGGCTGCCAGCCCACTTCCACGAAGACGCTCATCTCCGCCTGGTCCCGGCGCACCGGCAAGGGAATCATCGAACCCATGAAGGTGATCCGCATCTCGTTGCTGTCCATCGGTGTGAGCGGATTGAAGGCCGGCAACCTTTGGAAGTAAGTGTAGGTGGCGTTCGAGTGGTAGGTCGGGTCCGGGTTCACCATCCGGTAGAACATGGGCACGTAAACGCTGCCCGTCGGCCCCAAGCCACTCAGCTTGGCTTGGGCATCCTGCCAGGAATACCAGTTGGTCAACCCCAATCCGGCGGCGGTCCATTGCACTGCGTATTGCGTCCCTGTCCCGCCCGGATCCTTCCAACTTAGCCGGCCATCGGCGTTGAAGGAATCGATTATCATTTGCCCGCTCGCTGGGTTCGGGAAGAGCGCCGCCCCGATCGCCAGGGCAACGTACGTTGGGTAAGAACTCGCAGATATTTTCAATAGATGCTTTTTCATGGTTGAATATGGATTGTGTTAAAGTACGACTTCGGCGCGAGGATAGGGTTTCTTGTTAAGGCTGTCAACACCGTAGTTTAAATTGCGCGGAGCTTCGTTCCTCACGAAAAACGGGGAAACAGCTTGCGCCGTTTCCCCGCCAACTAGAAACATGAACCAAACAACAAACTAACCGAACCGAAATTATCCTCGCGTCACTTCCCGTAGGACCGCACCGTCCGGGCTGATAAGTTGGACGCGCAGTGGCATCTGGCCGACCGCATGGGTCGAGCAACTTAGGCACGGATCGTAGCAGCGGATGCCATGCTCAATGCGGTTAAGCATTGGCTCCGGGATGTCACCATTGCCGCCGCGGACGTAGTGCCGGGCGATCTGGGCCACCGTGCGGTTCATCGCCAAGTTGTTTTGACCGGTGGCAATGAGGAGGTTGACCTTCTGGATGATGCCATTGCGATCCACCGTGTAATCATGGAAGAGCGTGCCGCGCGGCGCTTCACTAACACCCACGCCGCGGAGCTGGTTGATGCCAGCATCGGCCCGCAGATAGTCGGTGAGCAGATCCGCGTCGTCCATGTAGAGTTCCACGCGCTCCAAGCAAGCGATGATCTCGATGAGCCTGGCGTAATGGTAAAGGAACGAGGAGGTGATCGCTCCGCGGCCCAGCGCTTTGTAAGTCTTGAACTCTTTGTCCGCCTTGGGCGTGCCCATTTGCTCGGCGACGTTCAGGCGCGCCAGCGGGCCGACGCGATACATGCCATCAGGGAAACCCATCGGCTTGTAATAGGGCGACTTCAGATAGGAGGTTTCCTGCGTGGCTTCGCCGATATAGTCGCGATAGTCCTTGGCCTCAATCTGGTCGGCAATGATACTGCCGCTGCTATCTACAAAACGGAGCTTGCCACCGTGGTGTTCCCAGGTGCCGTCTGGCTCGACCAAGCCCATGAAGAGTGACGGGAAGTTACCGAAGATCTGGACTTCGCGCTCGTGGCTCTTAAGCACCTTCTTGAACAGTTCCAAGGCGACATCAGTGGTGGCGAAGGCTTCGGGCAGCCAGTTGCGGATGCGCGTGCGGCCTTCCTCGGTGAGCGGACTGCGGACGCCGCCGGGCACGGCCCAAGCAGGATGGATTTTCTTGCCGCCGAGGATTTCGATAACTTCCTGACCGAACTGCCGCAGGCGGATGCCGGCACGGGCGAGGTCGGGATTGGCGGCAATGATGCCTAAGACATTGCGCGTTTTGGGATTAGTGTCCCAGCCTAAGAGAAAGTCCGGCGCACTAAGGTGGAAGAAGCTCAGGGCGTGGCTCTGGATGAGCTGGCCGATGTTCATCAGACGGCGCAGCTTCTCGGCGGCGGGCGGAATGCCGACCGCCATGATGGCGTCGCCAGCTTTGGCGGAGGCGAGTAAGTGGCTGATGGGGCAGATGCCGCAGATGCGCGGGGTAATGCCCGGCATTTCCGCCATCGGCCGGCCTTCGCAGAATTTCTCGAAGCCACGGAACTCGACGACGTGAAACTCGGCGTCGGAGACATTGCCTTCGCCGTCGAGGAAGAGGCTGATCTTCGCGTGCCCTTCGATGCGTGTGACGGGGTCAATCAGGATGCGTTTAACCATGATTCAAAGTGGAAGTTCGGGACTAATTGACGAATGACGAAAGAATGACGAAGCTCGAATGGCGAAGACCTTCGCCGCCGCCGCGCGAATCAACCACAAGGTCGAGCACCGGGATTCCTTCGGACTTCGGATTTCGGGCTTCTTTCGTCATTCGTCATTGACCTCAACCGAATTTAATCTGTTTGCCTTCGAGCTTCGGCGCAGTGCCGTCGAGTAACTGCACCAGCAGCGCCTTGATGCGGTCGGCCGGTGGCGGGCAGCCGGGTAGGAAGTAATCCACCGGCACGACTTCGTGGACCGGCACCACGCGCTTGAGCAGCTCCGGCACGATACCCTTCAACTTAGGGATGACTTTGTTCGTGTCGGAGAGTTCGATGTAGGCGCATTGGAGGACACTCGCGGCGTTGTCGTCGCCTAGTAAGTTGCGCATGGCGGTGACATTGCCAGTAATGGCGCAGTCTCCGAACGCGATGATCACCTTAGTCCGCTGGCGGATTTTGTGGACCATTTCGATGTGGTCCTCGTTGCAGACGGCCCCTTCGATGAGGCACACGTCCACGCCTTCGGGATACTCCTTAGTATCCACGATCGGACTAAAGACGATCTCCACCTTGGCGGCGAGGTCAATGAGGAACTCGTCCAGGTCGAGAAACGACATGTGGCAGCCGGAACAGCCGCCGAACCAAGTGGTGGCTACTTTTACGCGATCCATTGCTTCTTCTCCCGTGCAGTAACGATGAATTCGAGCTTCTCGCGATCGCGCTGCATCTCCGCGACCGTGGCTCCCTTATAGAACAGCGCGCCCGTCGGACAGGACATGACGCACTTACCGCACCAGGTGCAACTGTCGGCGCTGCCCCAGTCCTGGCAGAGATCGGTGATGATCTTGGAATGGGCACCGCGACCGGAGATGTTCTTGGTACCAGCACCTTCAATGTGCCAGCAGACCCGGACACATCGGGCGCAAAGAATACAGCGGTTGTGGTCCATGCCGAACAGCGGATGCGTATGGTCCACGCACCATTTCGGGAAGCGGTATTCGTAGCGGACGTGGTCCATGCCCTGGCTATAGGCCAAGGTCTGTAACTCGCAGTTGTTATTCGCCACGCAGACGGCGCAGGTATGATTGCGTTCCGCGAAAAGCAGTTCCAGCGTCATGCGCCGGTATTTACGGAGCCGCTCGGTATCCGTGTGGATGACCATGCCTTCGGCGACTTTAGTCGTGCAGGCCGTCAGTAACTTGGGCGTGCCAGCTAACTCCACCAGGCAGAGGCGGCAGGCCCCCACGTCATAGATGCCGTCCAAGTGACAGAGGTTCGGTATCTTGATGCCCGCTTCCTCAGCCGCTTGGAGGATAGTAGCACCTTCCTCGGCGCTGATCTCTTTCCCGTCAATTGTCAGTGTTTTGGCAGCCATAAAATTTCAGGAGTAAGATGGCTTGGGTTACTTGGGAGCGCCGTTGCCATAGTGGGCAAATGGATCCGGCTGCAACAGGGCCTCGTATTCCTTGCGGAAGAACCGCAGCGTACTTACCACGGGGTTCGGCGCAGTCTGGCCCAAGCCGCACAGGCTGGTGTGCTTGACCATGTCGCAGAGTTCCTCCAGCGTCGTGAGGTCACGGGCCGTGGCGCGCTTCTCCACGATTTTCGTCAGCAGATGATACATCTGCTTCGTCCCGGCGCGGCAGGGGATGCACTTACCGCAGGACTCTTCCATGCAGAACTCCATGAAGAACCGCGCCACGTCCACCATGTTCGTAGCCTGGTCCATCACGATCATGCCGCCGGATCCCATGATCGAGCCGAGCTTGCCCAGCGAATCGTAGTCCACCGGCGTGTCGAGCGACTCAGAGGGAATGCAACCGCCGGAAGGTCCGCCGGTCTGCACCGCCTTGATGGTGCCGCCGTCCGGCGCGCCGCCGCCCATGTCTTCGACGATCTGGCGCAACGGCGTGCCCATCGGCACTTCGAGTAACCCGGTGTTCTTGATCTTACCGGCAAGCGCAAACACCTTAGTGCCCTTACTCTTCTCGGTACCAATGCCGGCGAACCACTCCGCGCCCTTGCGGTAGATAGGCGGGACGTTCGCGAAAGTTTCGACGTTGTTTAACAGGGTCGGACAACCGAACAACCCACTCTCCGCCGGGAACGGCGGGCGCGGACGCGGCGTGCCGCGGCGGCCTTCGACAGACATCATCAACGCGGTTTCCTCACCGCAGACAAAGGCCCCAGCGCCTATGCGCAGGTCTATGTTGAAATGGAACGGTGACTCTAGGATGCCGCTGCCCAACAGACCGAGTTGCTTCGCCTGGCGGATGGCATTCTGGAGCCGCTGAATCGCCAGCGGATACTCGGCGCGGATATAGATAAAACCCTGGTCAGCACCCACCGCGTAAGCCGCGATAGCCATGCCTTCTAAGACACTGTGCGGGTCGCTCTCTAACACGCTACGATCCATGAAGGCCCCGGGATCGCCCTCGTCGGCGTTACAGATGACATACTTCTTCGCGCCTGGCGACTTAGCCACCGTGCCCCACTTGAGACCCGTCGGGAAGCCGGCACCGCCGCGCCCGCGCAGCCCGCTCTTAACCATCGTCTCGACGGCCTCCTTAGGCTGTAACTCCGTCAAGACATCGTGCAACGCCTGGTAGCCATCGGCGGCGATGTAACTCTCGATGCGCTCCGGGTCCACCACGCCACTGTTGGCGAGTACGATGGACATCTGCTTGGTGAAAAACGGGGAGTTAGGGTCACCCTTCTCGACCTTCGTTTCGCCACCCTTGAGCGTGCCAACCACTGAGGCGGCGTCCTCGGGAGTTACTCGTTGATAGAGCGTGCCGTCGGGGTCGGCCTGCACCAGTGGCCCCTGGCAACAAAGCTTCATGCAGCCCACGCCGCGCACTTCGACAAGGTCCGTCAGCCCCAACTCAGCAACGGCCTTGTCCAAGCCTTCCTTGACGGCCTGCCCGCTGGAGGACATACAACCAGCGGCCAAGCAGCAGCGAAGGGTGAACTTCTTCCGCCCCGCCAGTTCCTTCTCTTTGATTTGCAGCAGTTCGTTAAGATCCATGTGACCCCCACTTCTTGAGTTGTTCAACGGCCGATTCCGGCGTCTGGCGCGGTGTGACGACGCCATCATAAGTCACCGCCGGCGCAATGCCACAGGCACCGATGCAGCGGGCGGTAAGCAGGGAAAGCTGGTCGTCCTTAGTAGTCTCGCCTGGTTTGATCTTGGCGTACGCCTCGACGGCCGCGATGACTTTGTCGGCACCTTTGACGTAGCAGGCCGTGCCCATGCAGACGACGCAGGTGTGGGCACCCTTGGGCTTGAGGGTGAAAAAATGGTAGAAGGTAGCCACGCCATAGACACGGCTGGGCGGCAGCTTGAGGCTGTGGGAGATATAGAGTAGCAGCCCGTTATCGAGGTAGCCGAATAACTCCTGGGCGCGGTGCAAAATCTCGATGAGCGCGTCACCCCGGTACTGGTGGCGCTTCATGTGGACATCGAGAATCTTAAAGCGCTTGTCCCCGCTCGGATGTTCGAGCGCTTTGTGCTTCCGTTCGATGCGTCGTTTCGCTTCGGTTACTAGCATAGCGTTGTGGCCGGTAACGGTTAGTCTGGCGGCTGCCTGGCATGTTATGCCCCGCCGCGAGAACCACACCGCCGGGTTCGAGAGAAAGGCTAGAGAGATCAGCGGGACGGGCTTTCCGTTTCTTGGGAATTGGTAGGCGACTTTTGTTCTGCGCGGTGCCCGGCACAAACTGGCGAACTCTTGCCAGAGTCCGCCGACTAGGCGGATAAGTGGCGCGCCTATCTCCATTTGACACTATCTTTCACCCCGTATTCCGAAGCTGTGGACTGAAGAGTCCTCTCGCCGATCCCTTTTCCTGGCGGCGTGCGAGACGCCTTCTCAGCAGCAACTCTCGTTTAGACCAGACGTCGGGACGCCGGGTGAGGGCTGCCAAGGCCATAGTGAAAGTTGCTGCGTTTTTTCAGCAATTCTTTTGCCTTGGAGCGCGGACAAGCCTGTCCGCCTGGTTCCAAATTCGCGCATGCCGGCGGAGAAGATTGTCCGCGCTCCAAGTCAAAATGGGCACGGTTGCGTTTTTTTGCGTGATTTTTCCGGGGCCAGGGTCTAGCATGGCGGCATGACAATCTGGCTACTGGCTTTACTCTTGATGGCGGGCGCGGCGGCGGTGGGTTATGCCCAAGGCGGCCTTCGCGCGGCGTGTTCACTGATCGGCATTTTCGTTGGGGCGCTGCTGGCGCTGCCGCTGGGCCGGTTGATCCGGCCGCTCTTGCCGCCGCTGGGCCTGGATAATCCCATTGTGCTCTGGGGCCTGGCGCCGATCCTTGCCTTCATCGTGGTGCTGGCGCTCTTCAAGTTGGCCGGCACTCTGATTCACAAGAAGGTGGATGTCTATTACAAGTACAAGGCGGGCGATCTGCGGCTGGCGCTGTTTCTGCGGCTCAACGCCCGGCTGGGCGCGTGTTTCGGCCTGGTCAATGGCGTGGCCTATACGGTCTTGATTGCGATGGTGGTGTTCCCGATCAGCTACTTCACGACGCAGGTTTATACCCAGCCGGAGCAGGACGGTTTCGTGCTGCGGATGGTGAACCGGATGGGCAGTGATTTGCAGGCCACCGGGCTGGCGCGCGCCGTCCGGGCGGTGGACACCGTGCCGGCCATTTTTTACGACGGGTCGGATCTCATCGGGCTGGTTTACCACAATCCGCTGACGCACGGCCGGATCGGGTTGTACCCGCCGTTCCTGCGGCTCGGGGAAAAGAACGAGTATGCGCGGCTGGGAGAAGCAGATTTGGCCAAGCAACTCGTCGAGCGGCAGCCGTTTGGGGTGATTGCGAGCGATGAGCGGATCCGCGCGTTCTGGAGCAACCCGGCCACCTTCGACGCACTGTGGACGATGTTGGAGCCGGACCTCCAGGATTTAGTCGGCTTCATCCGCACAGGCAAGTCGGCCAAATACGACGCGCAGCCGATCTTGGGGAAATGGTATTTCGACACACGCGCGGCCATGCTGACGTTGCGCCGCGACAAACCCAACCTGAAGACCAGCCAGTTGAAGGCGATCCGGCTGCTGTATCCGCTCCTCGATCAGGCGACCATGGTGGCCTCGCCGGATGGCAAGCTGGTGGTGCGCGGGTTGGCCAGGTTCGGCGCGGCGGCCAAAGGGGCGGCGGCCGCGGCGGCCGCTCCCGCGGAAACGCCTATGATGGCGAACGCGGGCGGGGCGGATCGTTTGCGTGGGTTCCGCTCCCGGACGGGCCTCGGCCCCAAGGTCGCGACCGCACCGGCTGCCGCCGCCGCTGCGGCTGGGGTCACGGCGGTCGGCGGGCCGGCGGTCGAAACCTACGATTTCACCGGCGAATGGCGCAAGCAAGGTGACGGCTACGAACTCGCGGCCGGCGGCGAGACGATGGAAGCGACCATTGACGGCATCCGCCTGATCGTCCATCACGAGCCGACGCCGTTCGTTTTTGAGAAGGACGTGCCTTAGCCGTGTCTATGCACTTAGAAAACGGAATCCGGCCTAAACGCAGAGGCGCAGAGGGGGCGCGGAGCGGGAACAGTGAGACTCACCAATAGGTGAGCGCGAGTTGGCCGGCCAAACTCTGCGTTAACTTCGGCCCACTTCTACGGCATGGATACGGTTTAGCCGTGTCTACGCCGTAGGACGGGCGTCGCGTCTGTCTCTGACATCGAAAGGAAGTAGTCTTGATAAAGGAGTTTTTGTCGCAGAAAGCGCCGGCGTTTTGGTGAGGTAAGGGGCTGAAGATAGAGACAGACGCGACGCCTTTCCTACGCGCTGGGCCACAGCTTTGCCAAAGTTCCCGACTGCAGAGACACGGCTTAGCCGTAACTATGCAATAGGTGGTAGGGCGAAGCTCCTGCCGAGCCGGGCTTAGGGATCGAGTGCCTGGCCACCACCCTGTCTGGTGTCATTGTTCAGTGACTGGCGGCCGCAACCAAGAAAGGCGGCGGACCCGCGTCAGAGGCGGCTCGGCCGGAGCCTCGCCCTACCGGCTACTGAGTCGTCCTGCTGTCGGCGAGCCTCCTGACTCCTGCCTCGCGGAGTCCAGCGCCTCCGTAAGTTGTCGGAGGCACCCCAACCGGCGGACAAAGAAGGTTCTATCAAGACCCTGTAGGAGCCGAGGTAACGAGGCTCTTTCTCAAGGCTTCCAGAGACGCCTCACGTCGTCACCTAAGTCCGCAGTTTCCCATTTTTCTGTCTCCAATTTTTCTGTCATAGGTCTTTTTGCCCGACGTCCGCAATGACTGCCCGCAGCAATTCCGCAGCGCGGGGCAACACCCGCTCCAACCCAGCCACCCCGGCATTCACGCGCAACACCGTCGGCTCGGCACCGAATTCCAGCAACCGCCGATACCAATGCACGAATTCCTGCGTCACGGCGGCGGCCAATTCCGGCGGCGAAGCGCACTCGTTCTTCCCGACGGCGGTCTCGCACAAAATCAGCGCGCCTAGCGGCAAAGGCTTCCCACCGATTGCAAGCTGACGCCACAGCGGCAGAGCGGCCTCCGGCTGTCCGGACAGCAGCAATGCCTCCGCTCGCTGACTCTGAATGCCAGCGTCCTCGGGGAAGTGCCGGAGCGCTTCCGCAGTCCAATCCACCGCCACTTCCAAGAACTCCGCCCGGCTCAGGGCGATGACGCCCCCGCCCAGCCAGGCGGCAGCGGCCTGCGGATGCTCCGCAGTGAACCCATGCAATAGCTGAAGACCTTCGACGGACTGGCCTTGGTCGTGCAGGAACCGCGCGTAATCCGTAACCACCGGCACGGATTCCGGGTCGTCCTTCCGGGCTAACTCTAACTCCCGTTCCGCCGCCGCAGTGTCCTTGGTCTGAGCGAGACACAGCGCCAGACAATGCCGCGGCCCAGCTTTGCGAATCTCCACGTTCACCGGTGCCAGCGCCGGACGATCGCGCTTGGCCAGACATTGGCGGAATTGCTCCGCCGCCTCGGCAAACTGCTTCAATTCCATGTATGCCAAGCCCAGCGTGAAATGCAGCGAGGCCGTCAGTCCGGCCCCCAACTTGGCCGACGGCGAAGTCAGCACCTGGATAATCTCCGCGTGTCGCTTGGCCGCCATAAGTTGCGTGCCAAACTGGGTGAGGAGCATCTCCCGCGACTCTGGCACCAGCATCGCGGGCGGCTGATCCGCCATCGCCTCGAAAGCGGCACGATACTGGCGCAAGCCTTCCTCCTGCCGGCCTGAACGAGTTAGTTCCAGCCCGTAATTCATCAGCAGGCTGGCGGCACCGGGCGTTTCGAGGATGGCTTGCTCGATCAGGCGCAGGTTGCGCCCCACCTTATCCCGCTCCAAGGTTAGCTCCTTGGTATAACCGTAATGGCGCAGCGCGGCGTCACCCAGACGGGTCTCGAGTCCCCACTCCTGGCGGCGGACTTCGAGGCTGGGAAACACCTGTTCATGCACCCGGCCGACATAGAAGAGTTCCGGCGCATTGCGGAACAGACGCGGCACATAGATGCAACCCTCCGCCTCGCGGCCCACGTCCTGAAGCGGCAGCCGCCAGGAAATCACCGGCGCGGAGCGGAGTAATTTACGCAACGTCTCGTGCTGCTCCGGCGGCAGTTCCTCGTCCGCGTCCAGCATGAGCACCCAATCGCCAGTGACGTGTTCCAGCGCGGCATTGCGGGCCGCGCTAAAATCATCACACCAGACGAAGGAATGCACTTCGGCCTTGTGCTGCTTGGCGATCTCCACCGTGCGATCGGTCGAACCGGTGTCCACCACCACAATTTGGTGCGCCAACCCTTTCACAGATTCCAGGCATTGACCGAGGAACCGCTCCTCATTCTTAACGATCAGGCATACGGTAAGGTGATTTCTGCTTTCTGCTTTCTGCTTTCCGATTTCATCTGGCAGCACGATCCACTCAGGTTTGAGGTTGCCGTGCAAGCTGGCCTTCAAGAACTTCTTGGCTGGCTTGAAATCCGGCGCGATGTGCCGGGCGAACTGGGCGCAAGCCCGGGCCGCCACGGAATCTTGCGCTGCGAGAGCGATCTCCGCCAGTAACAGATATGCCTCCGGATGAAACGGACGATGTTTGAGCGCCGCCCGCACCGCGCCCCATGCGGCGGGGAATTTCTTGTTGTTGAAGAACTGCCGCGCCTCGCCGAGATGGCCCAGGAGGGCGCAGGGGGGCAAGGCGATTGGCCTGGCCTTGGCGGCTGCCGCCGTCAGGAGTTTGTCCATCCAGCACCGGCCATTGGCCGATGTCTGGTGAGTCAGCCGTAGTTCCGGCAAGGGCACCTTCAGCGCCACGCCCGGCGGAGCCACATCCGGTGTGAGATAGCCCGGAACCGGCGGCGTTTCCGGCGGAATGGCCCACTTACTCTTGAACAGACTCCAATTGGTCTGCATGGCTTTGGAGTAGTCAATGCCCGCGCCGGTGAAAGTCGCGCTACCCACATGATGCACAAAGGAGTCATCCGCAATTCGGGTCTCAAAGCCGGCGAGATGAGCACGGATGCAAAAATCGTCATCCTCGAAGTTGCCGGAGCCGAACTGCTCATCCAACCCGCCCACCGTCTCGATCACCTCGCGGCGGGCCAGCAGGCAGAAGCCCACCACTCGATTGGCTAATCGTGATTCACCCGCATGTTTCTCGGCCCACGCCGCCGCAAAAGCCGGCAGCTCATCCAGAGACGTGTAACCGCCCCCGTCCACCTGTTGCCGCCCCAGCACCCGGTTCGAGCGCGGGCCCACGACGCCGGTCTGGGGATGCTCGCGCAAGACCCTGAGCATGTTTCCCAGCCATCCTGGCGTCACCACCGTGTCATTGTTTAAGAGCAGCACCTGCCTGCCGGTGGCCAGCGCCATCCCCTGGTTGTTACCCGCCGCGAATCCGCGATTCGTCCGATTGGCCACCACCAGCACTCGTTCGTGCTGGGCCGCATACTCTTGGAGGTAAGGCAACGTCCCGTCGGTGGACGCGTTATCCACCAGAATCAACTCATAAGGCTCGGACGTATGCCGCGCGATGCTTTCCAAACAAGCCTTGGTATGGGCAAGCTGGTTGTGGCTAAGGACGACGATGCTGGTTGGAGCCGCCCCGCTGGTGCCCGGGACATACGGCCGGATACGCGTGGTCGCTGCCGGAGTTACAGCTCCATCCGCAGCCACGATTACATCCAGTTTCGCCTTGCCCAACCACTTCTGGTGCAGCCGCCGGATGTTCTCCTGGACCTTCTGGAACCGGGCCGGGCCGCTCTGCGATTCGTGATGAATGACCACGCTGGCCGGTTCATAAACCATTAGCCAGCCACGCTCCTGGAACCGCAGGCATAGATCCACGTCTTCGTAACCGTTCCAAAAACCCTCGTCAAAACCACCCACCGCATCAAAGGCCGACTTGCGGACCAGCAGGCAAGCCGCAGTCAGCGCTTGATAAACCCGGCGCTGATTCGCCTCCGGCAAATCCGCCGGGGCCTTGTAAAACGTATGCACGGCCAAAAGCGGATCCCGCCCCACGACTTCGCCGAGGGCCACGCCCGCGTGCTGCAACGTGCCGTCCGGGAAGAGCAGTTTACTCCCCACGCCAGCGATAGTGGCGTCGGTTTCCGCGAGCGAAATCATCGGGGCGAGCCATCCATTCTGGACTTCGGTGTCATTGTTCATGAACACGACATAGCGCCCCCGCGCCACTTCGGCTCCTTGATTACAAGCCTTGGCGAAACCCAGATTCTTAGGATTGAGAACGGCCCGCAAATGACCTGCGGTTTCTTCTGACTTGAGGAAGCCCACGGTCCCGTCGGTGGAGCCGTTATCCACGACGATGAGTTCGCATGGATGAGATACGGTGTATTTTTGAAGCGACAGGAGGCACTGGCGGGTGAGTTCGAGTTTGTTGAAGGTGGGAATGACAATGGACACCCTTGGCGCGGCGGCGGCGGGGTGGACAAAGGTCATCGTTGCAGGGGCGTTAACCCGACTGGCCGGCATGGCCTGTGGTGGCGTGCGGCGGTCTGCGCCAGACAATACCCCCCGCGTGTAGAAGCGTTGGAGGATTTGCGAGTAGACTTTCTCAAGCGGGATGCATTTTTCAGGTTTAATGCCGCTGGCAACGGTGATGGCGCGCTCCAGCCTGACTGCCTCGGCCAAGAGTTTCTGGTGCGCGTCGTCATTGAACACTTCGGCAAAGACCTCCTGTTTTGATTGCAGATAATCGCTGATCTCAATGGCCATGGTGCTCTCGGGATGTTTGGCGGCAAAGAGAAGGGACATTTGACCGGCCCGAAACTGGCGCTGGCTGAACCGGGTAATGTCGGTGGGATGGTCGTGATGGACCATGATCTTGGCGCGATACCGCAGCCGCATGCCGCGTTTGGCCAGACGGTAACCAAGATCGGTGTCCTCGCAGGCGGCGTGGATGAATTTCGCGTCGAAGACGGGCTGTTCCAGAAGCAGATATTTCTTCTTCAACGAAAGATTGCTGGTGTAGAAGTGGATGGAGCCCACGTTCTCGGGATCGCGGATGCTGTCAAAGGAAAATTGAGCGCCGGAAGGGCCGGTGATGAATTCCATGAACGGAGTGACGGTCAACCCTGTGGCCCAGTCAATGTGGCCGAGTAGCGCCTCACCCGCCTCGGGGAAAATCCGGTGATGACGAAGATGCCCCTTTAGGAAGTCGGCCGGAGCGTAAATGTCGTCTCCCAGAAACACGATGATATTGCCGCTGGCTTCCGCAATTCCGCGGTTCCTCGCCGCCGCCGGCCCCAGATTGGACTGTTTGAAAATGCGCAATTGGAACGGATACTTTTGCTTTCGCAACGCCTTCTCAGTGTCGTCAGTCGAGCCGTCGTCCACGATGATCACTTCAAACCAGGAAAACGGAAGCGACTGGCGGGAGAGCATGTCCAGGCAGCGCAACAGTTTGTCTTTGCGATTGAAGGTGGGGATAACCACGCTCAGTTCAAGCCCCTGGCGTTCTTTCGGGGAATGCTCCGGAAAAAACGCCTCCAAATCGCTGATCATTTCGTCAAGCCGGGCGGCGAGGTCGGCATCACCACCGACACGGGCCGCTGCGGCTTTCTCCCGCAGACAGGAAAGCAGTTCCGGACTTGGTTCCTCCATTCTCGCGAGCACGGTTTCGCGCCAGTTCGTGGCAATCAACAGCATGGCCAGCGACTCAACGGCGGAACGCATCGGAGCAGGTGGTGCCGGCACGGAAGGCATGTTTTCCGGTTTCTTCAAGAAAGCAACCGGGACCTGCTTGATGGGGAAACCGGCGCGGATGATTCGTTCGCAGAGCCGGTTCCACCAGTTTTCGTTGCAAATATCGCGGCTGTAAAATCGTTTCCACAGCACCGCGCGAACCACCGAGAACGGTGATGGCACCTTATCGCCGGGGCTGGTGAGAGGATCAACGACGTCTCCCGGCCTGGCTGCCGCCTTTTTTCGGGTTTCATTCGGACAAAACAGGCCGGCCTCCGAACCCTGGGACGCATGAAAGATGGAGTGCAGAAAATGTTCGTGCAGCACGGTGCCGGGTTTCAAAACCAGGAACAGGTTCCCCTGCGCGATTTCCGTGCCCGTGCGGATGGCCTCGGCCTCGGTGACATCCGGGCAGTGAATATAGTGGCAGCGGACGGACTGCCGTAAAAGGTCCTTGGCCCTTGTGCGCAGGCTTCCTTTTTCGGTGCGATCAACGAGGACCAACTCCCAGGAACAGTAGGATTGATGGCGCAGACTAGACAATGCGCGATCCAACCCCGTTTCCTTGTCAGCCGGAAGCACGATCGAAAAAGCGAACCGGTTTGACCATGAGTTCCGCAGGGGGAAGCGTTTGTAGTAAAGATTGTCGGTGAACTGCGAATCCAGCGCAAGTTGCTGTTTCTCGATCTCCAGCACGGTGCCCTGACGATTGTAATACAAATGCAGTTTTGCAAGTTCAGGCCGGATTTGAAGCGCCAGCCTGCGCGCCATGGCTGGGTCGGGATCGGGCCCCGCTTCTTTGAACAACTGTTCCAGCGCACGGAGTTTTATTTCGATTTCGGGGATGCCGACGCTCAGTTGAGCGACGCGTTCCTTCAACTGGGAGATACCCCAGCCGTCGAATTCAGTGATGCCAAACCATTGCGGGATGAGCCAGGGATGTTTAGCCACCAGATGGTAGGTCATCCGCCCGCGGAGCAGGCAACTGCGTTTGAAGGAGTCAAAGGAATGCTGGTGCTGGTGGAAAGCGATGATGTCCGGACGATACAAAATCCGGTAGCCGTATTGTTCGGCCAGGCGGATGCCGAGGTCCGTATCCTCGGCGGCGGCCATGTAGAAACGGTCATCGAAACCGCCGCTGTCCCGCAACGCCTTCACCGCCAGACTCAGATTGCAGGTCCACATCGCGCGGAAATCGTGCAGGCGGTTCGGTTCCAATTCATCGCGCGGAAAAAACAACTCGTCCACGACGCATTGCAGCGGCGTAGGCACGCAGTTCTTCGAAGGCCAATACGCGCCCATCACGGCGATCGGCGCGTCGTTCCATTGCAGGTGGCACTCGAGGTGTTGTTGCAATGCGGTTGGAGACAACATCGTGTCGTCATTGATGATGACGGCGATCTTGCCCTGGGCATGGGTGATGCCACGGTTGCGCGCCATGCCCGGCCCCTGGTTCTTATCGCGCAGATACTGGACGCGGAAGGGCGCCGAGTAGGTTTCCATGAAGGCTTGGGTGCCGTCGGTGGAACCGTCATCGCAGATCAGCACCTCGAAACGATCTGGGGCGAGCGTCTGCGTGACGAGCCTGGCGAGACATTCCTGCAGCACGGACAGGCGGTTGTAGGTGGGCAGGATCACGCTGAGCGCCAGCCCGGAGGCCAGTTCCAGACCGAAGGCGCCCGGCACCATCGGCAGACGGCGGTCCGGCAGTTGCGAAAACGAATTCAACTCCTCCCGCTGCATTCCCTTGGCCAGGCCGGCCATCCAATAGTAGCCGGAGATTTGCCTCACCAGCGGTTCCATTTTGGCAACGAGATCTGGCCGCTTCTTTTCGTCGGCCTTTTTCCAGGCGGCTTCAATGTTTCGGATTTCCTGGACCGTCTTGCTGATTGCCTCCGCCTGGGCCTCCACATTGCATTCGACTTGAAAGCGGCTGGATTCACAGGCGCGCCCCCAGCGGGGCTGCCGGATGACTTCCGGATGGATGCGGAAAAAGCGAGCGAAGTTCGACCCAACATTGATCTGCCGCTTGATGAATTCATCCACAGTCAATGCGTGGGCATGGTCTGCGTGAGCTTCAGGACAATAGACGACACGATAGCCTGCCTTTTCGAGGCGATACCCCATCTCAGTGTCTTCCGCCCCATAACTTTTGAACGAAGTGTCAAACAGGCCGGCCTGCTGATAGGCTTCGGCGGGAACGGAGAGATTGCAGGTATAGGAAAACATGTAGTCATATTTCCCGCCCGGCGTCAGGTCCGGATAACCAAACACGACCGTGGAATGGTTCACCACTTGCATGAAAGCGCTTTCCAACGCCCACGGTTCATAGTCGAACGCACCTAAAACCATGCTGCGTGGATGCGCGTTTTGGGCGGCCAGGTGCTTTTCTATGAAATCGGGCGCCGCCATGGTGTCGTCGTTGATTAGAAGAAGTATGTTGCCCTGTGCTGCTTGAATGGCGGTGTTTCTGGCTCCGGCCAGGCCGGTGTTCTCCTGCCGTATGTAGCGCAGTTGAAAAGGCCATTGCTTTTTATGAACCACTTCGTGCGTGTCATCGGTCGAACCGTCGTTTACGAGCACCACCTCCCAGCGGTGCGCTGCAAGCGTCTGTTGGCAAAAATGTTCTAGGCAACGCACCAAGGTCGAGGCACGATTATACGAACATAGGATGACACTTATTTCTAGACTTTGCACAACAATTAGGGGTGAAATTTAGGCAACCGGGCTTTTAACGCTGGTAGAGCTCGGATACTAGAGCCCGGAACCGGGCAACCCGGTCTGCCCGGATGCTAGAAGTATTACTCCCATCGTCCGTCCGCCACTGTCCATCTTCAGGGAGAACGATCCCGTAATCTCTTGCTTTCTCGTGGAGCAAGGAACCTTTCTGTATCGCCAGGCCATTCCCCGGGAACACTATGTCGATGTTATCTCGGTTGCGCCGCAGAAAATCCAACGTTGCCTGAAAGTCTTCCTCCGTTTCATTTACATAACCTACAATAAAGAAGCCACCCACCTGCACACCAGCTTCCTTGGTGTCTCGGATCACTTCCTCAACAACTGGCACCTTGATATGCTTGAGCATATGGTCTAATACCGCTTGAGAGCCACTTTCAATGCCGTACATCAAATACCGGAGGCCGGCCCTATATGCTTTGGCCATGAAAGCTTTTGTCATCCTTGGATCGATGCGGGCCTTTCCACCCCAGGCTACCTTCAGGCCGCGCTCGATAATCAAATCACAAATCGCCTCAAACTCCCTGAAATTGCCATTGATTAATGAGTCCGTCAGATCAAAGTAAGCAGGCTGGTACCTCTGCATGTGCCATTCCATTTCCGACACGATATCCTTGGCCAGCCGATATCTAAACCTCACCCACTGGGAACTTTCTGCGCAAAAGCTGCAACGGTTTATGCAGCCGCGGCTCGTGAACATCGGCAGATTCTTTGATGGATACAACTTGGGATCAAAATCACCAAAGTCAGGGTAAGGGATCACGCTGAGGTCAGGAATCAAAGGGCGCGTGCCTGTGTCGATGACTTGCCCATCCCGGATGAACACCAAACCAGCGCATTTGTCCATTGGTTCGTTTTGCTCAAGCCGGCGAACCAACTCAACGATGGTTTCTTCACCTTCCCCAACGACCATATAGTCATAAGGGGCACCTGGTGCGGTTTCCATGTACAAGCACTGCGCTCCACCGAAGACTATCACAGTCTCGGGAGAAACCTTCTTGAGGGTGCTCGCCAACAACAAGGAAGCTGCGAGGTTGGTGTAGTACACCGAGAAGCCAACCACTCTTGGTCTCGAAGCCATAATGAGTTCCACCCAATGCATAACTAATGCGTCAGGCAGATACATTTTCTTCCACGAGTTGAAGTCTTTCAGCCACCCTTTTGGTAAGTACATCTGGTCAATCTCCTGCTTCACATCCTTCGGGAGCAGACTATAGAATATGTTGCTAAAGTCATGGCAGCTAACGTTATAGCCTGCAGACTTCAGAACCCCTGAGATATACGCCACCGACAATGGGGGCTCCTGAATGTTCCATATTGGCGCCATCACAAGCGCAATGTTCATCTTGGAATGCGCTCCACCGGCGGGTGGTGGTGGGCTAGCTTTATCGGCTCTCGCTTGCAGCACCTCCAACTTGGCATCGGCGTTTTGATTGACGGTAGCATTAGCTGACAATTGCCTCTTTATGTCGGTATCTGATAGGACCTCAAACGGCACGAAGTGATCCCATTCCCGCGGCGGTTGAGCGGTTTTTCGAAGCACACGCAGCTTTGCGGACATCGGCGTCGGGACCAACTCATACGGTAGGTTTCTTTCGACAAAACTTGCCGCAGCGCGCACTGCGGGCATCCAATTCCAATCATCGAAGACTAAAATGCCGTTCTCGGAAAGCATTCGATCGATGTAACAGGCATCCAGCAAGGTGTCGTCGAACAGATGTGAGCCGTCGATGAATGCGAAGTCCACCTTGAAACCATTCGACAGATGCCTGGGTAGCGCCAAATAGGACGGCTTGTCACAGTGATTGAAGATGGCCTCAAATCCCGCCCGCTTAACGTTTGCCAGGCCGATTCCGTGCCAGCGATCGATTTCAATCGGGTCAATTGCCTCGTGCTTCCCACCGCCGTTGTCAGACAAAGCCTGCAGGATGTAGAGGGTAGAATATCCGTAGGCGAAACCTACTTCCAGAGTTTGGCTGGGACGGTGCTGGCGAACAAGATCGTACAGCAAAAGCCCAGTCGCCAACGGGACGCCGCCCATTTCGAGGTCATGCACTTTGCCAGCCAAGTCCAGGGCTTTCTTGGTGGCATAAAGCTCTTGTAGGATAGCCCAACCCGGACCGGACTGGGTGTTGAATTGATTTGGTGTCATTTCGTTCTTGGGGTGATGGTCTCGGGTGTGGGTAGAAGCTGAGACTGACGTGACCGCAGGGCGTTTTACGATTGGCGAACTCACCAAATTTTCCATGGCGACGCCCATCCGCTCGCAAGCTTTCCCATCCAATTTGTAAAACAACTCGCGGGTAATCGCTTCGTCTGATTCAGGATTAGAGCGCTGGCCCTTCCATGATTCGGGCTCGTCCAAGTACCGGTGAAATTCATCTTCACTGCTACAGCCTCCAGGCAGCCGCACTAGGTCTGGCACTTCGAACGGCGCTAGATAATGCAGCGTCAGTGTCGGCACTCCAAGGCGGAATGCTTCAAGCGCCATAGTGGAGGCAACGCTCACCACCAGGTCAGCCGTCCGGATGCTCGCCAAGGACTCCCCCCCGGTTAGGAACTCAAAGGACCTTCCGAGTCGTTCGTGCAGGCCGGCATAGTATTCA
The DNA here is from genome assembly GCA_903847485.1 of uncultured Verrucomicrobiota bacterium. Taxonomy (GTDB): domain Bacteria; phylum Verrucomicrobiota; class Verrucomicrobiia; order Limisphaerales; family JAJXZI01; genus CAINDV01. The sequence continues at coordinate 8,136 of CAINDV010000573.1, read as the reverse complement.
GGGTTCTGCTGGGGATGCAATTTGAAGACGAGCCGGTATTGCTTGCGTTGAAGGATGGCGCGAATCAACTGCTCGTAGGTGGCGTGTTCCTGTTCCAGGGAAAGCTCGCCGTATTTGCCGAAACATTGTCCGATCAGGAGAATGGTTTCCGGGGCACCGCCGCTGGCCGTCGGTGGCGGCAGGGGAAGATCAAACAGGGGGTTTCCCACCACCTCGACCGTGCCGTTGACGCCTCTCTTCCGGAGACGCCCCGCCAGACCTTCGCCCCATGTGCAGATGAGCTCGCAGCCGCCGTCGCCCATGACCGTGGTGTGTTCGCCGGTTGCTGGATTCACCGTCGGTGAGCGCAACGCGCCTTCCTGGACCAACACCGTGCGGGTTCCAAATCGTTCCGCCGCTTGCACAAAGAACTGCTCCAAAACCCCCGTGTCATTTGCCACCACAAGAACCTGCGGCGCATTGATTTCAAACATCTCTTGTACGGCTTTGGCGGCCTCCGCGCCCCAAGCCTGTCGCTGCTGGTGCGTCCGCTCGTACCAATCCTGATCGGGATGGTTGGTTGGTAACTCCAATCGTTCCAAGCCCATATCCCTCAGCGCTTGCGCCGAACCCTGGCCGTAATAATTGTCCAGCGACACGAATGTGGGTGTCCATCCGTGTGCCTTGAGTTCCCTGGCCACTGGCCCAAAAAGTTTGACGTGGCTACTGTTCGAGCAGACAAGCCAGATTGGCCGAGTCACATCGTTCCTAATTTCACTTGCAGGCTTCAGGACCAATGTCCATGCAACTCCGTGCCCGTACGCTATACTGTCAACCAGGCCCTTATAGTCGCGCTGGATTTCAAACCCCGTCTGCGTAATTATTGTGAGCAAGCTTTCCTCATTGAGCGCGATAGGGTGCATCTCGTTTGTTCGCTCACAGAGATCGACAGAAAGAACGCAAGTGCCGCCGCTGCGCAGGTAGCGCCGTGCGTTGGCAAGAATGGCAGTGGGGTTGTAAGTGTGGTCCAGCACATTGATGCAAAGAACAAGGTCGGCTTCCCCTACCAACTCGGGCAGAAAGACCTCAGCCGACTGGGAATAGAGTTTCCACGCGTCGTTCAAATCACACCACGAAATCCCTGTGAGAAACTTCGAAGCCAGGGGTTCCACGGCGGCGATGCGTGCGCCTCGGAAATATTTGCTCCTGAGCTGCGAGCCAGCGCCCAAGTCAACAATGGTGCGACCGTTATAGGCTTCGGGATCCAGTTGAAACAATCGGAAGAGTTTCTCAGTATTTTTGGTGAATTGCCCAGTCTTCCTGGCTTGAGAATGGGTATGGTATTCGTATTCTGCCTTCTGAGCTCGCGACCAGGCACTCTTGTCGCTGTGCGTTCCCAAGATAGCGGACTCGGAGTTTTCCACGGCGGTAACGACCGGGGCGACGGGTTGGCGCTCGGCACGGGGTTTGTACGAGAAGGTCGGGGCATAGCCGAGCCGCTCAACCAGAGCTTCGCCTCCGTGCTCGACGAAGAGGTGTCGGTGGCGGTCGGTGAAGACATTTTCCCAGTTTGAGCTTGGGCCGGTGTGGAAAGTAGCGGACGCGGGATTGCAGATCAGTCTGGTTATCTGGGAGATATCTCCGTGATCGAACGGAATCTGCACTTGCCGCAGAGCGCGTTCGATGGCTGCGAACTGAGCGGAGACGCCGCGCGCGCCGGCTAGGTCTTCGTAGGCAAGCACGCAGCAATCAGGGGTTGCGAGCCACAGCGTGAGAGCCGCATAACGGTCAGGGAGTGGCTGATCCCACCTGACGGCGCAGTCGCAGTCGAAAGGCCAGAGCAAGGGTAATCCTAGGATAATTTTCTCTAATTGGCTTTCGGGATCGAGCGACGCGATGTGGCGGCTGACAGGCCAGTCCGAGCGCAGATCGCGGAGCCAACGTTGGGTGGAGCAGAGGACCTCGCGGGGGTCTCGCACCGTGAAGAGATGGGCAAAACGGTGCTCGGCAAGAAATGCCTCGATGGCTGTAGTGTGACCGTAATGGCCTTTGATGGCGAAGGATTGTCCCTCGTAATTCTTGAGGCGTTCCTCGACCTGGGATATCAAACCTGCATCGCCCTGATACTTTATATCTTTGTCGTGATACCACTTTCCTTCACCGATGGCGAGACGCGTGAGTTCGAGCAGTAGATGGGTGCCAGCCTTGGGCCAACTGTTGCACAGGACGCGGTATGTGGGCATTGTTGATTTTGTGCTTACAGAGACCCGTGAAGATTCAAGAAGTGAGCGCATTTCGTTTTGGCAATGTCACAGAAGTGGATTCTACATAGCTGTCCAGGAATAGTTTCATGATTACCCCATCCACGAAATCACGCCGCACGTGTCGCCCATCTGGTTCATTGTTCCGAATAGTTTTACACCAAACCTCGTCGCGCGGCCGCAAGGTAGACAGTTCGAAAGCTGGAAAATAATCGATCACCATTCCATGGTCCTTGCGCAAGCATTGCACTGCTTCAGAAGCGACTGAACGTAATGTGGACTTACTGTAGCAATTAGCCACAAGCACGTCGTCGCCGCAGAACGTGGCTTTGAGTGGCACTGGTGACACCGAACACAAGACCCGGCAGGCGGGGTTTACCTCATGAAGGCGCAACAGTAGGGCTTGAAACGCATCCAAGTTCTGCGTATGGGTGGTGGGATAAACACAAAAACGATTTTTCTGCGCAAGCAACTTCACTGGCGGCGTCTCGTTTAGCCATACGTCGGCGACGGAATCACGCCATGCTTCGACCAATCCGAGTGTTAGCACCACAATGTCCGCCGACAGAATCTCATCCCGCACCCGCTCGAGGACAATTCGGTGTTGCAGCGCACCGCTGGCCGCCGTTGGGAAGACAAAAGATGGATGCCGGTGTCCGTCGAGGTATCTCCCATCCTCCAGCGGTGCGAGAAATCGCTCATCGAAGCTGTCGTTAAGCGCCCAGTCCAGAGTCTGAAACATGCTAAATGTATTATATTTGAATCCCTGCCCGCCATCTGTTGCAGCAAACCCCGACCCAATCAAAGCACGCCGGACTTCCGCCGCAAAACAACTTCCCATCACAAAAACACGACTGTCCTGCTTAAAATTGAAGGAGGCAGTCACTTGCAACAGAAGGTCGCTCATGTCGAAGCGCTCTGGATCAAAGACCGTGGGCGTAGGAAGCGCGAATTGGTCCAAGTGCAAGATGTTACCCATGGCCCGCTCTCCTCAAAAAAAGGACCCTGCTTGGTGCCAAGATAATTGGTGTGACTGGAGCGATTTCATTTTTCCAGCGTTGTCATATGGAAACTCAACGGTGGAGTCGGAATGACGCACAGAACTTCCGCGAGGCAGCACTTCACGCATTTCAAGGAGATTAGAGTCAATACCATTCATGCTGCAGACAGCGAAGCAAAGTACGTGCCGCCTTTTTTAGGCGGTGTTAAAGCGCTCATTTGGCAGGCAGTTGTATGAGCTAGTTTATCCTTTGGGTCATTCCAGCCGACGGTGGGTCATCAACGAGGAAAACTTGTCCAACTAACAGGCAGAAATTGCCCACCAGATGACAACACACCAGTTGGACACCAAACGAATCAATGGAGGCTGTTGTCGTTAGCAAGGGGACCTCATACTTGCTAGCACACCTCGTAGCCAATGGGAGGTGCTATGCCTTTCCAAACTCTGCGGGCCCATGGCTATTACTGGCTGAAACCAGACAAATTCCACCCCGTGGAAGCGGTGCTCGAGGTGCCACTGGATCGTTTGACGCCATCCGCATTCAGAATCCAATACACCACCCTGCCATCCGCCGGGTTGTTCCAGATCAGGTCTGCGGTGCCGTCGGCGTTAATGTCCCCGATGTACGCCAGCGTCCAACCGACCGCTGCCGTGCCGCTACTGACAGCCGAGCGCTTTGTACCACTGGTGTTCAAGAACCAAACATTCGCCTTGGCTTGCGCGGTGTTGAACCATATCAAGTCCGGAACGTGATCACCGTCGATGTTGCCAATGCCGACCGGTTTCCATCCCCCCGCGAAGTCTCCTATGCTGACGCTGGATCGTCTGGTGCCGTCAGCGTTGAGAAACCAGCAAAGGGTTTTTCCTAGGGTAGGTTGATACCAAAGCATATCGGCGTTGCCATCGCCGTCAATGTCGGCCGCGCCGATCGGCAACCACCCGGTCGAGAGGTCGGTCGCGATAGTGCCTCCAGAGCGCTTCGTTCCGCCAGCATTTAGAAACCAATAGTTTGCTTTGCCCAAAGCGGCGTTGTACCAGATCAAGTCCGCACTACCGTCACCGTCAACGTCACCTACCCCCGCAAGAGTCCAGCCCGCTGCCACGTCCCCGATGGTACCGCCGGAGCGTTTGGTGCCGTCGGCGTTCAGCAGCCAGCAGTTGGCCTTGCCCGCTGAGGCGTTGTGCCAGATCAGGTCCGCCACCCCGTCACGATCAACGTCACCGGTGCCCACGAGCTGCCAGCCGGACGCCACTTCTCCCACTAAGCCGCTGGAACGCCGGGTGCCGTCCGATTTCAGCAGCCAGGCCACGGCCCGAGTCGCGGTCGGGCAGGTCCAGAACAGTTTCACCGTGCCGGGATCCGCACACGCGCTGGCCTGAGTGACGCCACTCACTGCGGCGTAGGGCGAGCCATCATTGCCCCAGATGGCGTAGTAGTTCGTTACCGCTCCACTGGTGTCACGTACCGTGTGGGCAAAAACCTGGCTAGTGCCGGAGTAAATCTCCGTGCCATCGCTGGCGCTGGTTGGGTAACGATCGGTGCGGTGCCGGATGTACACGGTGTTGTTGGGCAGGCTGCAGTTCGTGGGGATGCTCCAGCGCAGCCAGATGCTGTCACTCACGGCGACAGCCGACAGAGCGAACGAACTCAACGCGAAGTCCATGTCGGCGGCGTTTCCACAAACCGAGTAGCTCGAACTCCCGACGTTCACTCCTGAGCGAGTGGCGCTGTTCATCCCGGTCTTGCTGGCAGTCACGGAGTAGGTCCGCAAGACCGGGACCTTGATGCCGTAGTAGCCGTTGGCGTCGCTGGTGGCAGTGTAGTTCTGCCCACTGGCGGAGGCGGTGAGGTTGGCACCCTGCACCGGGACGCCCGCAGTGGTCGCGACGCGGCCTGAAATCAACTCGCCGGCACCGGTGGGGAAGACGTTGAAGATGACGCAGTGGACGCTGTTCCAATTGTAAGGCCCCCCGATGGCCGGCAGGGTGTACCAAAGATCCCAGGAGCCGGCCCAGCCCATGTTCAAGTGGTGGTACATTGTTCCGGAAGAGTAGCCGAAACCGTCGCACACGATGGCATGTCCGCTGGCGCCGCTGTTGTCGATGCCGAGGAGCACCGGGCAGCCGGCTTTCAGGTTGGAATTGATGGGTTGCAGGAGGTTCGGCGGATAGTTGTACTTGGCGTTCGCATAGCCAAAGACGCCGGTAAACGCACCGGCACACGCACTCATGTAGGCTCCGGAACCTCCGGACGAGTACTGCATATTCACGCTCACCCCCGCGTCGTAGCAGAGCGCCCCGATCATCTGCCACTGAGCGGCATTGTAGGTGGTCGAACCGGGAACTAGGGGCATGGCGCTCCAAGTGTAAGGGCCGCCGGTTCCGTTGCCGCCACGAGTGGTGGCCGTGCGAGAGGAACCGCTCACATATACAGTGCGGCCGATCTGGCCGACTCCCGCGACCGGGTATTGCCAGTAGCGGAGCAATTGCGCCACCGCCGTGGCGACGCAGCCGCAGACGTAGTTGTTCGGAGTGTAGTAGTTGTAGCAGTTGTAGCCCTGAGCGCTGGATTGGCTCCATTTGCTCTGGACCAGTGGGGCAATGCGAACGTCGGAAACGCTGGAAACATAGGTGGAGCTTAGCGGCTCACTGGAAATGACGTTAGTGTCCACCAAGCCAACCATGTCCGTGGCCGGTTCCAACGCCGGTGGGGGATTGCGCATGAACCCGACGGTCATCTCGTCAATCAAGCCATCCTCCTCCACCCGAAACCAACAAGCCGATTCCCGCGTGGCACGGCTGGAGATCCAGGTGGATTGAAAGACGCCAGAGTCCAGCGTCTGCCAGGAGTTGCCGGCATCGTAGGACGCCAGAATCGAAACCGAGCTAAGCGAGTCATGCGTGATTTGCACCTGGCCATCAACTAACCGAAACTCCTTGATGCGAACCGCTGTCCGATGCGACACGGCATTGGAACCGCCGCCGGGCGGTGGTGGCAGGGCGAAGTTGACGCCAGAATTTGCCGGTGCGGACGACCGGCTCGCTGCGGAAGTGTGGCTGCGGAACCGCTCCCACTTTGCCTTGCTGCGATCAGACTCGTGCAATACGTCGGCGTCCGGAGAACTGGCTGGCGAGCTGCCTAGCGCGGCCTGGAGGTTGTGGCGTCCCTTGACGGCTCGGATGTGAGCCGTTCTTTCCGGAACGTCCCGGTTGAGAAGAACCCAGAGCGGATTCTCGGGGTTGGCTTCGAAGTGCCCTTTGGCGGAGAAGGCGATAACTGGCTCCAAGCCATCGTCGGCGGAGGTCACGACGAACCCTTCCGGGTCCAAGTGAACTACGTGGAAATCGCCGAATGTCTCGGTGGATTTGACCTTGTCCGGCATGTGCGCGGCAAGGCGAGTACGCCCCTCAACGAGCCATCCACGGGTCATGGCCTCAGCTCCAGCCCGGCTCACGGAGTCCGCTCGCACTGGCAGGGGGACTGCCAGTGCGGTCAGAACCAGACCCAAGCCCCAGTAGATCAATCCATTGCTACTGCGCATACAAACTCCGGGCAGATCGTCGGCACAAGGCGCTGCAGAAAGCACCCACGGGCCAACAGACCCGCAAGCGGAAGCAGGCACCGGCGCTCATCCATGCAACGTCAGCATCCGGAAACGGAGATGCGTCATCCGGGCCACCAAGCCCGCAGACGCTCCCCGGGTGTCCTATCGGCAGTTTGTGGAGGAACTTTAGCCGGAAACGGCGGCTACAGCGTTTTTTGAGTCCTGCCCCGGCTGGCTGTTTCTTCCGGTTGAGCTTTTCACCACCAAACAAACTACGACGAGGTTACGCGGTGTGAACCAGGTATGGAGTCTTATACCATTTCCCGTTAACAATCGGTAATATGAGTCAGGCGGTAGCGTTTGCTTGATAGTGGAGCCAGTGGTGAACCAGCGACAGGGCCCGCGCCGGCGTCTCCCAAAACGGGCGGAGCGCCTGGGTGAGCGTCGCCTCCAAGGCGTCGAGGTCGGCAAAGTGCTGGTTGCACGTCACGTCCTGCGCTTGATCCCACAGCCCTTCCACCGGGTTTAGTTCTGGGCTATACGGGGGCAAGGGCAACAGATGAATCCGTGCGGGCAGCGTCGCATCCCCTGGCCGGGGATGGAACCCGGCCTGGTCCCAGATGACCACATGTTCGGCGTGGACGTCACTGTCGGCCAGTTGCTGGAGAAACCCGCCGCTCAGTTCCAAACTCACCGACGGCAAGAATTGAAATTCGGCCCGCCCCTCAACGACTTCCACCGCGCCGTACACATACTCCCATTCATAGCGCTGTTCCTGGGCCAGCACGACCCGCTGCCCGCGCCGCGCCCAGCAGCGCCGGCTCTGGGTGTGCAGCCCAAAACGGGCTTCATCGGCCACCCAAATCTTTACCGGACGATCCTTGGACAGGTGGAGTTTTTCAAGGTTTTGCTCTAATTCGGCGCGGAAGGCCGCGGCCGCCGCCGGGTCCTGTTTGACGTGACAGGGACGCGGAACCCGGAGCGCGCCGCCCGCTTTTTCCAGCCAGTAATAGAGCGACTTAGGGGCCCGCTCGAGGCTGTGCTTTTCCTTGAGCCACGCAGCCACTGGCCCCGCCGTGCGCCACTGGCCGGCCTGGAGTCCGGCTTGCAACTGGGCCTGCACCTCGGCCGCCGCGAGCGGGCTGGGCTTGCCGGGGGGAGCTTCGCGTGCCAGCAACTGGGCCAGCCCACCGGCCGCAAAATCACCCAGCCACACTTGGATGGTTGACCGGGCACGGCCAGCCAACCGGGCGAGGTCCGCCAAAGTATGCTGGCCACTGGTGGCCCACTGTACCACCTGGAGCCGTTCTTTGTCCCGGGGATCAGTAGCGGCGCGGATCTGCGTCTTGAG
>CAINDV010000572.1 GCA_903847485.1 uncultured Verrucomicrobiota bacterium | reverse complement strand
GTTGAAGGAACTCTTTACAGCGCGGGCTATACCCTCCAACTCGGAAACTCCGACGGTCAACCAGAGCGGGAGCAAGCCCAGTTGAGCATACTGCGTGGCGAAGGTGTGGCGGGTTTGGTCTTCATCGCCGGCACCAGGACGGAGCCAACTGCCGGGCAAAACATCATAATTGCCAGCCTAAAGTAATCGTTTCGCTCTCGTAATTCACAGTTAATAAATATCTTGCAACTAAATGAAAATACTTATTGACTCTTTGGCGGAAAACGATTACAGTCACGCCCGGCATGAAACGTCAGTCCCAAAGCAAGTCACCGAATCCGGCGGGTGCGACCACTATCAAAGAGGTGGCCGCCGCCGCCGGTGTTTCGACCGCCACGGTGTCGCGCGTGATGGCGGGTATCAATGGGGTGAAAACCCAAGTGCGGGAGCGCGTCCTTGGGGTCATTGCGAAACTCGATTACCACCCGAACCGCCTTGCGCGCGGGTTGCGCCTCGGTCAACGAAAAGTGATCGGCGTGATCATACCCGACTTGCGGAATCCTTTTTTCACGGGTGTAGCCTACGGGGTTGAGGGAGTACTCTATAGTGCGGGTTACACTCTGCTGCTCGGCCATTCAGACGGCCAGCCAGAGCGGGAACAAGTGCAGTTGAGAGGACTGCGTGGCGAAGGCGTCGCCGGGCTGGTGTTCATCGCCGGAAACCGACCGGGGGCCAGCTACGATGTAATCCGAAGTTGGGATATCCCGGTGGTAGCGGTTGACCGTTCGCCCGGCGGGCTGGAGGTGGATTTGGTATGCTCCAACAACCGGGAGGGAATGCGGCAGGCGGTGGCGCATTTGTTATCCCTCGGTTACAAGGACATTGCGCTTTTGAACGGGCCGGTGGGAATTGACGTCGCGGTGGAGCGTCTGGGCGGCTATCAGGACGCCCTGCGCAACGCCGGAATAGCGTTACGGGAAACTTTCATTATCCACAGCGATTTCCGGCAAGAGGGCGGCTATGCGGCGATGGTCCGATTGCTGGACTTGGCGGTGCCACCGCGGGCGGTGGTGGTGGCCAATAACCTGATGACTTTGGGGGCGCTTCAGGCCACGGACGAGCGCCACGTTCGCATTCCAGAGGATCTGGCCTTGGTTGGGTTCGATGACATGCCGTGGGCGGCCTTTCTACGTCCACCGCTAACCACTGTGGCACAGCCGTCGGAAGAACTTGGGCAGGCGGCGGCGCAACTTTTGTTGAAGCGGCTGGAGGATCCCAAAAGAATGGTCCGGCAAGTAGTTCTACCCACTCGATTGATGGTGCGGGCTTCGTGTGGCGCGCAGGCCGCAGTGCAAGCTGCGCGGCCGGGAGATCCGACATTGAGGAACACGGGAAGGGCTGCGAAGCAACCCAGCCCGGCCTTGAATCGTAAAGCAACGGTATCGCGAAACCGTTCGCCTCTGGAAGCGGTTACCGCCAGTTAGTGTTCAACCTTATCACGACAACCCCAGAGTGACTTCCACCCTCCATGTAATCGTTTACCCCGCGCAAGCTGTTCCCGAATGAAACGACCGGCAATGCCTGAGACATTACAACCCTCGCCTCCGAATAGCCTTGGTGGCGGTTTCCGCCTCCACAAGCATCGGTTGGTGCTCGCGCTTGCCATCGGCTGCGGGGCCACTCCGGCCCATGCCGAAATGCGTTCATTCTCCCTCAAGGAACGGCTGCCCAGGCATGCGTGAGTTCACCCCAACCACATAACAATCCCCACGGATAAAACACAAATCAAATGCTCCTAGAACAAGAAACTGAATCCATTCCGAACCTGTTTGGCCGTCTCAGCCACAGGGCTTCTGGCGCTGGTAACTGTGCTGCCCGCTAGAATCGAATACTCCAGCACTGTGTTGTCCTTCCACCCCGCCGCCGACTGACGACTTAATAAACTCGCCCCGGTGGCCTATCAATCCGCATGGTTAACAAATCAATCAAACAAATCACATCGCTACTATGAATACTAAACTGAATCCATTCCAAACCTCCTTGGCTGTCTCAGCCACAAGGCTTTTGGCGCTGGTAACTGTGCTGCCCGCCAGAATCGAATACTCCAGCACTGTGCTGTCCTTCCACCCCGCCGCCGACTGACGGCTTAATACAATCACCCCGGTCATCTATCAATCCGCACGGTTAACAAATAACTCAATCAAACAAATCACATCGCTACTATGAATACTAAACTGAATCCATTCCAAACCTCCCTGGCTGTCTCAGCCACGGGGCTTCTGGCGTTGGCCACTGTGCTGCCCGCCCAAGCCGACTACTCCAGCACAGTGTTGTCCTACAATCCGGCCGCCTACTGGCGACTGAATGAAACCACCTCGGTCCCCGTTGACATAGCCACGAATAGCGGCACTCTGGGTTCCGTGGCAAACGGCGCATATCTGGGCACTGGCACATCCACTTACCTGTCCACTAGCGGCGCTATAGCCGCCACCGCGGACGGTGCGGTTCAGTTTGTTGGCGACCCTATTCGTCTGGGTTACGGTAACACTGAATACAGCGGTGGTTTGGTGAAAGTCCCGTATTCCGCCAACCTCAATACCAAGGTGTTTTCAGCCGAGTGCTGGGTTCGGCCGGACGCTGCGATTACTTCGTACTTGACTGTGTTTGCTCCCATGACGCCGCCGCTAACGGCCGGATTGGTTCGCCGCGGTTGGTGGCTTTATGGCAACGGGACAAGCTGGAATCTGAGGCTTTACGATGACGTCGTTCCTGCCAGTGGCAGCGTCACAGCGACAGCCAACATTGCCCCTGTGGTCGGTGCGTGGACTCATTTGGTGGTCGCTTGCACTGGCACGAATGCCATCCTTTATGTCAACGGCCTGGCGACGGTGACAAATAATATCGCATCGCCGAAATCTTATGGTGTCAATGACGGTCCGATTTATTTAGGTGCCCGGCCCGACGGCTACACCTCGCCTCACTCACTGGACGAAGTTTCCTTCTATACGAACTGTTTGAGCCCCTCCGCCGTCGCCGCTCACTATGCGGCCGGAATGAATAGCGCCGTGGACAGCTACGCCACGACGGTGCTCGCCGACAATCCCTCCTGCTATTATCACTTGGGCAATACGATCACCGCCCCGACGCTGCCGACAGCCGTCAACAGCAGCACGTTTGGCGCAGCCGCCAATGGCATTTACGGGCAGGGTATTAAAACGGGCGTAGCGGGTCCCGGCAAATATGGCATGGGTGGCGCAACGGCAATTGAATTGGATGGCTACCGGGGTTCCGTTGATTGCGGCCTGGCAGACGTGAATGGATTGAGTGCCGCCACCAGTTCAATGACGGTTATGACTTGGGCCAAGTTGGGGCCGATGATGGTTTCCTGGCAGTGCCTCTTAAGCCTCGGCGACGGCGACATGCAGTTGCTTCAACGGAATAACGGGGCCAACACGAACGTCATTGGCTTCCGCTATGGCAGCACGAGCGCGGATACCTGGGATTCGGGCAACCCACTGACCATCGCCGATGGTAACTGGCACTATATCGCCGCTGTGAAAACACCAACAACCGTGACTATCTACGTTGACGCCAAACCAGCGGTTACAAATAATAATGCCAATAACTTTGCCGCCGGGACTGCTTTTACCACACTCATTGGAGAGAATAGTAAATATAAAAGCAGCCGTGTCATCAACGGGAGTTTAGCCGAGATGGCCATCTTCACAAACGCCCTGACGGCGAGCGACATATATTCAATCTATTGCGAGGCGCTGCAAGTGCCCACGATCGTTGCCGCCGCGAGCATCAGCCCCACGAACAATACCTTTGAAGGCGCGGCGCTCACCTTGAATGTCACTGCGGCCGGCAGCAGCCCGCTGGCGTTCC